>PEUR01000053.1 GCA_002780675.1 Gallionellales bacterium CG03_land_8_20_14_0_80_55_15
TGCGACCGGCGTGTCGTGTATGCCGCTACGTCGCCGCCCTTGAGGACTTCAATTTTTTAATCATCACGCTCTTGTCTCGCCGAGTAGGTCGGCATCGCCGTTCCCCTTAAACCTAGGAGTCTGATGCGGTTTTCCCGGCAAAGGCTTTATAATCCGCCGCGAAGTTGTCTTAACCAATTAAGGAATGTTTATGGGCTTAGGGCCGGTAATGCTGGATGTGCTGGGTACGCGACTGACTGTGGAGGATGAAGCGCGCTTGATGCATCCCCTGGTTGGCGGGGTGATTTTGTTCAAGCGCAATTATGAATCTCCAGCGCAATTGGCTGAATTAACCGCCGCGATACACGCGTTGCGCACCACGCCGTTGTTGGTTGCCGTGGATCACGAGGGCGGGCGGGTGCAGCGTTTTCGCGAGGGTTTTACGCCGATACCGCCGATGCGCGAACTGGGTAAAATCTGGGATAGCCATCCGCAGCGCGCGCGTCATCTTGCGCACCAGACGGGCTATGTGCTGGCGGCGGAATTGCGCGGCTGCGGCGTGGATTTCAGCTTTACGCCGGTACTCGACGTGGATTACGGGCAAAGCTGCGTGATCGGCAATCGGGCTTTCCACAGCGATCCGCAGGCGATAGCCGAGCTGGCACACAGTCTGTTGCTGGGGTTGAAACAGGGCGGTATGCATACCGTTGGCAAGCATTTTCCCGGGCACGGTTTTGTCGCAGCGGATTCGCACCTGGCTATCCCGGTGGACGAGCGCGAATTTGTGGACATCGAATTGTGTGATTTGCAGCCGTTTCGCCAGATGATCAGCTTCGGACTGACGGCGGTGATGCCCGCCCACGTCATTTATCCAAAAATAGATAGTCGTCCGGCGGGCTTTTCACCTGTCTGGCTAAAAGACATCCTGCGTGGCCAGATGGGTTTTGAGGGCTGCATCTTTAGCGACGATCTGAGTATGGAAGGGGCGACCGTTGCGGGTGGTATCGTGCAACGTGCGTCTGCCGCGCTACATGCCGGTTGCGACATGGTGCTGGTGTGCAATAAGCCGGAATCGGCAGATGCGTTGTTGGCAGGACTGCATTGGGACATGCCGCTGCAAAGTCGCGCGCGCATCATCCAGATGCGCGGTCAATCGCACTCGCCTAGCCTGGACAAGCTGCATGAGCAGCCCGAATTTCTCAGGGCATTGCAGGAGGTTGCCAGTATCGGTATCTGTTCACCGGAATTGGGATTGGCTTGACTTTGCCATTTTCTCGTTGACTTGAGATAATCCCGCGCGTGAAGTTTTACGTCTATAGAGCATTTTAGGTATTCAAAAAATGAGTGAATTGCAAGCGGCTTTGTTGTCCATCGGTGCGGGTGTGGTGGTCGTGGTGTATCTGTTTGGCTGGTGGAAGCAGCGCCAGTACAGTCGCAAATTTGGCACGGCATTCAGTCAAAATCACGATGATGCGCTATACCAAGGTCATGCCGTCTCGCCAAATCAAAAGGCGCAACAGCAGGCAGAACAATCGTCAGGCTTAGCGCCGCTTATCCTTGAGGATGCTGTGGTGGTCAATCAGGATGCCGTATCCGAACAGCCGCTTGCTGGTGAAAGGTGCGCCGAGTTATCCGAACCTGTAGCAGCCGTATCGGCTGAAGAGCCCGCCGAAGGCGGGGAAGCCGTTGAGGTGCTGCCGGTTGCCACCGCTAACACCATACTGAATGAATCCTGCAGCTTGCCGGATGCGCGCAGCGATTTCATCATCGAATTGCACCTGGCCGAGGCAAGCTCTGCTGCGGCACTGGAGGGTTTATGGCAACGCAAATTCGATTTCAAAAAGCCGGTTCAGGTTTGTGGGTTGACTTTGAGTGGCGGGCAGTGGGAAAGGGTGATCGCCGACAGCCAGACGCTCTATACGCGCTTTCGGATCGCGCTGCAACTGGTGGACAGGGGGGGCGTGATCAGTGTCGCGAAGCTGGGGGATTTCCGCGATCTGCTGTCGGGCATCGCGGCGGCTCTCCATGCCGATACCACGATTCCCGATGTGCAGACGACACACCTTGCCGCCCAGTCGCTCGATGCCTTTTGTGCTGAAGTAGACCGGCTGGTCGGTATCAATCTGATTCCGCCCGGTGACCGTCAGTTAAATGGCAGAAGAATCTCTGCCGCCGCTGCTTTGCAAGGCATGAAGCTGGAATCGGACGGGGCGTTTCATTTGCTCAATACTCAGGGAAACAGCCTGATTACCTTGATCAACAAGGATGCCCAGCCTTTTCAGCATCACACGCTGGAGTATTTCAGCGCATCGGGGCTCACCTTGCTGCTGGATGCGCCTCGTGTCGAAAACCCCGCGCAAGTCTTTGATCTCATGCTACAAATAGCCCGTGCTCTGGGGCGCGAATTGCAGGTAAATCTGGTAGACGACAACAACGTGTTGTTGGCGGAAACCGGGCTGGCCAGTATTCGCACCCAGATTGCCGAAGTCGAAGCGAAAATGCGTGAAAACGACCTCGTGCCAGGTAGCGCGCAAGCCTTGCGACTGTTTTCCTGATGGGGCTTTTTACCGACGCTATAGCCCGCCGCATCGCGCAGTTGCGCGCCGAAATCGAACATCATAATTATCTGTATTACATGCAGGACGAGCCTGCTATTCCCGATGCGGAATACGACAAACTGTTTCGCGAACTGCAAGCCCTCGAAGCGCAACATCCCGAACTCCTGAGCGTTGATTCACCTACCCGCCGGGTGGGGGGTGCACCACTGAAATCCTTTGCCGAAGTGCAGCACAGCACACCGATGTTGTCGCTCAATAATGCCTTTAGCGATGAGGAAGTGCGCGCGTTCGATGCGCGTATCCGCGAGGTGCTGGGCGTGCAAACCGTGGAATATGCGGTCGAGCCAAAATTTGACGGGCTGGCGATCAACCTGAGTTATCGTCAGGGCGTGTTCGTGCAGGGCGCGACGCGCGGCGACGGCAGCACGGGCGAAGATGTCTCGGAAAATCTGCGCACGGTGCGCGCCATTCCGTTGCGTTTGCAGGATGCAAGCGGCGCAACCATAGTCACCGATATTGAAGTGCGCGGCGAAGTGCTGATGTTCAACCGCGATTTCGATAAATTGAATGCGCAGCAGCGCGCCAATGGCGACAAGGAGTTCGTCAATCCGCGCAATGCGGCGGCAGGTTCCTTGCGCCAACTGGATTCGCGCATTACCGCCTCGCGTCGCCTGAGTTTTTTTGCTTACGGCATCGGGCGTTGTGAAGGTCTGACGTTGCCCGCACAGCACGACCAGCAGATGGTCTGGTTGCAGCAACGGGGCGTGCCGGTTGCCGAGCAGCGCCGCGTGGTACACGGGGTAGAGGGTTTGCTGGATTTTTACCGCGAGATCGGCACAAAGCGCGCCGCCCTTCCTTTCGCCATTGATGGCGTGGTTTATAAGGTCAACGACATCGCGCTGCAACAGCGGCTGGGTTTCGTTGCCCGTGCGCCGCGTTTTGCTATCGCGCACAAGTTTCCTGCCGAAGAGGCGATGACGACCTTGCTGGACATAGATGTACAGGTCGGACGCACCGGTGTGCTAACCCCGGTGGCGCGGTTGGCTCCCGTATTCGTCGGCGGGGTGACGGTGACCAATGCCACGTTGCACAACGAAGACGAGATACGCCGCAAGGACGTGCGCATCGGCGACACCGTCATCGTGCGGCGCGCGGGCGACGTGATACCTGAAGTGGCGCGCGTGGTGCTGGAGCGCCGCCCTCTTGATGTGCGCGAGTTTGTCATGCCGAAAGTGTGTCCGGTATGCGGTTCGCATGTGACGCGTCAGGCAGACGAGGCGGCTTCGCGTTGCAGCGGCGGGTTGTTTTGCCCCGCGCAGCGCAAGCAGGCACTGCTGCACTTCGCCAGTCGTCGTGCCATGAACATAGACGGTCTGGGCGACAAACTGGTCGAGCAACTGGTGGATGCCGGTCTGGTGCATACCTCTGCCGACCTTTATCAAATCGGTATGTCGGCTATCGCCAATCTGGAACGCATGGGCGAAAAGTCCGCCATCAAGCTGTTGGACGCGATAGAACACAGTAAACACACCACCTTGGCGCGTTTCATTTTTGCGCTGGGTATCCGCAATGTCGGCGAGGCGACCGCCAAGGATATGGCTATGCATTTCGGCACACTGGATAATCTGCTGACCGCTGATGTTGAACGTTTGCAACGAGTGCGCGATGTAGGGCCCGTGGTGGCGCAGAGCATGGTGGATTTCTTGTCGGAAGCGCATAACCGGGAGATTATCAAGCAGTTGCGCAGTCTTGGGGTGCAGTGGGACGAGCACGAGCCGCAGGCAGATAAAATCCTGCCGTTCAGCGGCAAAACTTTTGTCTTGACCGGTACACTGCCAACCCTGTCCCGCGAGCAAGCCAAGGAAATGCTGGAAGCGCTGGGTGCCAAGGTCAGCGGCAGCGTATCCAAAAAAACGGATTATGTGGTGGCGGGAGCGGAGGCGGGCGGCAAGCTGGAGAAGGCGCTTGCGCTGCATGTAGCAGTTTTAAGTGAAGATGAATTATTGATTTTAATCAATGGATAATAGGCACTTATTAAAGTTTAATCTGCAAATGGATTGCGCATTTTGTGGGCAGGGTTACGGTCGAGTGATCAGGATGGGAGCGACCCGAATATGACCGTTTCCATCAAGCGCGCCCGCGATATTTTGCAGCAAGCCGAGTTGCTGCTCACGGCAAAGCAGGTGCAGGTGGCGTTGCACCGGGTCGCGCAACAAATCAATGACCAGTTGGGCGAGACGCATCCGCTGGTGCTGTCGGTAATGGCGGGTTCGGTGGTGTTTTCCGGGCAGTTGTTGCCTTTGTTGAATTTCCCGCTGGATTTCGACTATGTGCATCTGTCGCGTTATGGCGATGCGCGGCAGGGCGGGGAGATACAATGGAAAGTCGCCCCGGACGAATCGGTGCGTGGGCGCACGGTGTTGTTGCTGGACGATATTCTGGACGAAGGACACACGCTGGCGGCATTGCATCAGCGAGTGATGGAACTGGGTGCTGCGCGCTGTTACAGTGCGGTGTTTGCCGATAAACGGCATGGCAAGCCGAAACCGATACAGGCGGATTTCGTGGGGTTGGAATTGCCCGACCGTTTCGTGTTTGGTTACGGTATGGACATCGAAGGCGCGTGGCGCAATCTGCCCGCGATTTATGCGGTGAGGGAATAGGTCTTTGGAGTGCAGCGACTTGTCGCTGCAAGCAGTAGTAAAGAAAGGGACAATATGTTGGCAATCATAGGTGGTCGCGGTCTGACGCAACTGGCAAATCTTAAAATCACCCATCGGCAGGTGATGCGCACGCCCTACGGTGAGCCTTCGTGCGCTTTTTTGTTCGGTACGCTTAATCAGCATGAGGTCATCTTCCTGGCGCGTCATGGTTATGGTTATACCATTCCACCGCATCTGGTGAATTACCGCGCCAATCTGTGGGCGTTGCGCGAACAGGGCGTGATGGATGTCATTTCCGTTGCGACCGTCGGCGGCATACGCGCCGACCTGGCACCAGGTACGCTGGTGCTACCCGATCAGATCATGGATTACACGCATGGGCGCGACAGCACTTATTTTGACAGCCGCAACATCAGCTACAGCAATATAGACTTCAGTCAGCCGTATTCACAGTCTATGCGCGGACGCATTTTGCGCAGTGCGGCGCTGATGGAACAGCCTTGTCTGGATGGGGGTGTTTATGCGGCAACGCAGGGGCCACGCCTGGACAGCATCGCCGAGGTCAACCGTTATG
>PEUR01000035.1 GCA_002780675.1 Gallionellales bacterium CG03_land_8_20_14_0_80_55_15
CTGGCCCAGAGGTAAGATTCGACCAGGTTTTGTGTGACTCCCTGACCATTGGCGTACATCACCCCGAGGTTAAATTGCGCCTGCGGCTCACCCTGTTCTGCGGCCAGACGCAACCACTTCACGGCCTCGACCTCGTCCTGCAAAACGCCCTGGCCGGTCGCATAAGCCACGCCAAGATTGAGCTGCGCCACGGCTAACCCCTGAACGGCGGCGCGGCGATACCACTGCACGGATTCGTCGTGGTTCTGTGTCACGCCTTGACCGGTGGCATACATCATGCCGAGATTGAATTGAGCCTGTGCCTGCCCCTGTTGTGCGGCAAGGAGAAACCATTTCGCCGCTTCTGCGTAGTCTTGCGCTACGTCTTGCCCCTTGAAATATAAGCCGCCCATGTTCAACTGTGCATTCGCATCGCCCGCATCCGCGCGCCTGCGAGTCTCAAGCAAGGTTTTAATGTTTGTCGTATTGCCTGTATTGGACAGGTCGGCTTCAAAATCTGCCCGGGCAGCGGGGGCGAGCAAGGTTGTTACGAGGATGAAAAGCAACAGTAAGGTTTTGGTCATGTTGTCTGATGGATGCCTGAATTCGCTCGGGATTAAAGGGAATCCCCCAAAAGCCGATTGCTCTGGCTATGGGCGAGTTTTTGCCAGTGGTGGAGTGTACCAATAAATCGAACTTTGCTGAAACTGTTGCGCAATGGTCATCACTGACCCACTTATTCGTTACAATCACCCAGTTATTTATGCGTGCCGATAAAAATGTCTATCTCCCGTCTGACTGCCACCGAGCTTCGTTTCACCGTTGATCCTCAAACACTAGGGTTTTCTGATACCGCTGAATTGCTGCATTCCCCTTTGCCCTGGATAGGTCAGGAGCGTGCGGAAGTGGCTGCCCACTTTGGCTTGAGCATGAATCAACCGGATTACAACCTGTTCGTATTGGGCGAGGTCGGCACGGGTCGCTCTTCGCTGCTGCAACAGGCGATGCAGGTTGCAGCAGCCAGCAAGGAGGTGCCGCCAGACCTATGCTACCTGCATAACTTTGCTGTACCGGAAAGGCCGCACGCGTTACGGCTGCCCGCCGGGCAAGGCAAGTTGTTGCGTCAGCAGATGGTGCAGACCTTGAAAATGCTCCAGACCGAAATTCCCCGTTGTCTGGATAGCCAGGACTTCAAGGCGGAAAGTGAGCGTATCGAAAACGCTTACAAGGAACAGGAAGGCGAGTCTTACGCAGCATTGGGCGCATTTGCCGAAGTGCGTCATTTCGCGCTGCACCGCGAATCAGGTCATCTGGTTTTTACCTTGATCGGTGAAAAAAATCAGGCGCTCACCGAGACAGACGTGCTGTCCCTGCCCAAGGCGCGCCGTGCTGAAGTGGAGCTGGCCGAACAGGAACTGCGCACTGAAATTACCCGTTTTCTGGATCACACGCGGCCTATGGAGCGGGTCATGAACGAAGCGCTGGCGGCCTTGCGGCGCAAGGTGGTGACAACGCTGCTGGATAAGGAATTGCAGGGCGTACGATCCCATATCAAAAAACACAGCAAGGATTCCATCAAACTTGGCGCCTATCTGGCACAGGTCGCGCAGGATGTGCTGGAGAATCTGGAGTTATTCGAGGTCGCGGCGGAGGACGATGAGGGCCGGCAGGAAGAATTGAGTCGGTTGCTGTCGCGCTACCGGGTTAATCTGGTAGTGGACAACGACGGGTTAAAGGGTGCGCCGGTGATCGTCGAGGATAACCCGCTGTTCCGGTCGCTGTTCGGTAGCATCGAATACCAGTCCGAGAACGACGTGCTGGTAACGGATTTCAGCCGTATCCGCGCGGGCAGCCTGCTCAAGGCGCATGGCGGGTTTTTGTTGTTGCACTTGCGCGACTTGCTGGTGGATGGGCTGGTGTGGGAAAAACTGCGCCGTTTGTTGCGCAGCGGCAAGCTGCAAATCGAAGAGCCGGGCACGGCCTTCGCGCCGATTGCGGCGGTATCGCTTGAGCCGGAAGCCGTGGATGTGGAGGTCAAGATTGTCCTGATCGGTTCGCGCGAACAGTATTATGAATTGCAGGAGGAAGACCCTGAATTCGCCCGCCACTTCAGGGTTAAGGTGGACTTTGCCGACAGTTTTTCATCCAGCAATGAAACCCGTCATGCCTTTGCCGTTTTCGTTTCTCATGCTTGCCAGAATCGGGGTTTGCCGCATTTTTCATCGGCTGCCGTAGCTCGTTTGCTGGAAGAATCGCACCGCGAAGTGGAAGACCAGACGCGCCAGAGCGCGAACTTTGCACGCAGCGAGGCGCTGGTGATGGAAAGCGCCGCGCTGGGTCTCGAACGTGGCGGCGAGTTGGTCGAAGCCGTAGATGTCGGGGCTGCGATCCGTGCCCACGCCCACCGCCACGATTATCCCGCCCAGCGTTTGCGCGAATCCATCGCGCAAGGCGAGCTGTTAATCAGCGTGGATGGCGAAAAAGCCGGGCAAATCAATGGCCTGACCGTCGTGGATTTGGGCGATTATGGTTTCGGTTTTCCGGTCAGGCTGACGGCGCGCACTTTCGCCGGTAACGATGGCTTGATCAATATCGAGCGAGAAGTGGAAATGTCCGGTCCCATCCACGATAAAGGCGTGTTGATATTACAAAACTACCTGTCTGCGCTGTTCGCGCACATCGCGCCGTTGGCGCTCAACGCCTCTGTCGTGTTCGAGCAGGAATATCACGGCGTGGAAGGTGATTCGGCTTCCTGTGCCGAGCTGTACGCCTTGCTCTCGTCGCTGTCGGGATTGCCGATCAAACAGGGCATCGCTGTCACTGGTGCGGTCAACCAGCACGGAGATGTGTTGCCGGTGGGCGGAATTAACGAAAAAATTGAAGGCTATTTCAGCGTCTGCGAGAAGGCGGGGCTGGATGGTGAACAGGGCGTGTTGATTCCCTCCCGCAACAGTCGCCACTTGATGCTGGAGCACCGTGTCATCGCGGCGGTCGAGCAGGGCAAGTTTCATATCTACACGGCGGAACACATTAGTGCCGGGCTGGAATTACTGATGGGGTTACCTGCGGGTAAAGAGGATGGCGCAGGCGACTATCCGCACGGCAGCGTGCTGGGGCGCGCCCAGAAAACCTTGAACGCGTACCGCCGTGCCTGTCAGGCATCCGAACACCCCAAAGAGACGCATAAACATTCGCGTTAAATGGTCAGTTGTCCTCTCTGCATTTTTTATTCAGAAGGGAAAATATCCCGTTTCGAGTTCGCAGCGATGCCGCTACTGACCGATGAAAGCCTTGGACAATAGCGTGGATTCGAAGCTGTTTGTGCAGTGATTAGCGTCGGTATTTGCGCACCAGACCCGTCAGTACGCCGAATATTTCCAGTGTGCCGTGCGGTCGGATGATGGGGAAGGCAGGATTGGCGGGGCGCAGGATGAAGTTGCCATTTTCCTTGTCCAGCGTTTTGAGAGTGAAATCGTTGTCCACGATGGCGACCACGATGTCGCCGATATTGGCGGTCAGGCGTTTTTCTACGACGGCGACATCACCCTCGTGAATGCCAGCTTCTATCATCGAGTCGCCTTTGACCGTGATGAGCGTGGTTCGCGATGGGGTGTCTATCAACATCTCGTCTATGACGAAGTAGTCGCCTTGTGTATCTGTCACAGAAACCGGCATCCCAGCCTGAACCGTGGATTCGGCCAGCGGTCTGGCGAAGAAATGCCGGGTCGGTATCCATGCGCCGTCTGGGGTGCGCTCGATAAAACCTGCTGTGTTCAGGCGGTCCAGGACGGACTTTACCCACGATTTGGAGGCGATGCCGAAAACTTCGCAAAGCTTGGCGTAGGAGGGAATACTCTTCCAGTCCGCGTAATAGTCCTGGAGTTTACTGAGATATTCGCTATCTTTTGGGTTGAAGTTGGCTGAGTTTGGGTTGGTTGAGTTGAAGCGGGTCATGGCAGTCCAATGCAGAACAAATGTGCTGTGCAGCATAAAGAACGAGCGTTCTGTTGTCAATGTGTGGCGCTCAAATACTTCAAAATTTATAATAACCTTTAATCATTATGGGAATTTGGAGATTGTTAATGCCTGGCATGACTTTTGTGTGAATTAAAAATTTTTTCTGTGCATTTTCAATTCAAACTTAAGTCTGCTATCAGTTAGAATAAACCATGAGCGAAAAAATTATTTTTATCAGAACGAGCAGCGGCGAAGATGAAGTGCGCAATAGGACTGAGCATTTATCCAAGGACATCAAGCGTGCTTTGTTGATGGTGGATGGAACTGCCACCGTTGCAGAAATTTTAAAGCGTTCCTCGCCTAGCTTACGTGTCATGTTAAAAGACATGTTCGCCGAGTTGGCGAGTGGCGGATTCATTCGGGATAAGTCCAAACCTGTCAGTGTAGTCAAGCAGGCTGTGGTATCGCCCATATCTAAAAATACCAGCGTTGATGATGAGTTGGATTTCACCGCAGCGTATCGTGTTCCCACGCCGGAAATACTGGCTGCCGAGGGCAGGAAAGAAGCGGAAGCCAAACGGGCTGCTGAAACCAGAAAGCAACTGGTGACTGCCGAGAAGATGCGGCTCAAGGAAGAAACTGGAAAGTT
>PEUR01000123.1 GCA_002780675.1 Gallionellales bacterium CG03_land_8_20_14_0_80_55_15
GGGTCTTGACGCGACCGTCCAGCATCTCAGGGAATCCCGTGTAATCAGCCACTTCCATGCAAGGGATGGCGTTGTCAGCCAACAGCTTGGCCGTGCCGCCGGTGGAGAGGATTTTGACATTGAGGGCGTTTAAGCCCCGTGCAAATTCGAGTACGCCGGATTTATCCGAAACGCTGATGAGTGCTTGCTTGATCGCTGCCATTTTGTTTCCCGTTAAAAGTAAAATTGGTTGTCGGGCATAGCCCGGCCTACATGATTCCGTGTTGCGCCATTTTTTTGCGCAGCGTGTTGCGGTTAATGCCCAACATGTCGGCGGCGCGTGTCTGGTTGCCGCCGACCTGTGTCAGCACGCGCTCGATGAGGGGCTTTTCGACGCAATTCATCACCATCTCGTACAAGTCGCAAGCGGGCGCTTCGCCGTCCAGATGGACGAAATATTCTTCGAGCGCCTGGCGCACATAGCGCGCCATTTCATTTTCATCCAATACGCAATCACTCATGCCGCGATTCCTTCGCTGTAATTGAGTCGGGAACCGCGCAGTGCCTGTTCCGAAAAAAATTCATTCACCGCCGTCATTTGCACATCCACGCTTTCCAGCTGGTTCATCTGGTGGCGAAAATGCGCCGAACCTGCCAGCCCTTTGGTGTACCAGGAGATATGCTTGCGGGCAATCCGCAGCCCAGTATATTCCCCATAAAAATCATAGAGTTCAGCGACATGAGCGAGCAGTACGGCATGAATTTCGGCCACTTCCGGCGCGGCCAGATGTTCGCCGGTTTGCAGGAAATATTCGATTTCGCGGAACAGCCAGGGACGACCCTGCGCCGCACGACCGATCATCACCGCATCCGCGCCGGAATACGCCAACACATAGCGCGCCTTTTCCGGCGTGGTGATGTCGCCGTTGGCGATGACGGGAATGCTGACGCTGGCTTTTACCGCACGAATGGTGTCGTATTCGGCATCGCCCGTGTAGGCGCAGGCGCGGGTGCGACCATGAATGGCCAGCGCCTGAATGCCCGCCGCTTCGGCGATCTGCGCGATGCGCACGGCGTTGCGATTGTGCGTGTCCCAACCGGTGCGAATCTTGAGCGTGACCGGCACGTTGACCGCAGCAACCACCGCATCCAGCAGCTCACCTACCAGCGGCTCATTTTGCAGCAAGGCCGAACCCGCCATCACATTGCAGATTTTCTTGGCTGGGCAACCCATGTTGATGTCTATGATCTGCGCGCCGCGATCTACATTGTGACGGGCGGCTTCCGCCAACATTTTGGCATCCGCACCGACGATCTGCACCGAGATGGGGTCAACCTCACCCTCGTGATTGGCGCGTCGCCGGGTCTTTTCCGAGCCGTACAACAGCGAGTTGGAGGCGACCATTTCGCTCACCGCCATGCCCGCACCCATGCGTTTGCACAACATGCGGAAAGGCCTGTCGGTGACCCCCGCCATGGGGGCCACGATGAGATTGTTTTTGAGTTGGTATGAGCCGATGCGCATGGATTTTTTTCCGAGAGGGTTGCGGATTATAAAGCAAGCGGACAAGCAAGGAAAATATCGCTATGATTCGCCACCATGAAAACCCCGAACCAATACGATGTTGTGATTATAGGCGGCGGCCTGGTCGGTGCCAGTTTGGCCGCTGCGCTTAAAAATAGCGGGCTGGCGCTGGCCTTGGTCGAAGCAGGGTCTGCGCCCGCCATCGAGGACGATAGCGGGTCAACAGAAAACTGGGACAGCCGCATTTACGCGATCAGCCCCGGCAGCCGCACTTTTCTCGAACAGTCGGGCGCGTGGCAAAGGCTGGATCCGCGCCGCGTTGCCCCAGTCGAGGAAATGCGCGTATTCGGCGATAGCGATGCCGAACTGAAGTTTTCCGCCTACCAGATGGGCGTGCCTGAACTGGCTTGCATAGTGGAAAACCGTCACCTGCAAGCCGCGCTGTGGCAAGGCTTGCAGAGTCAGGACAATCTGGACTTTATTCATCCGGCGCGCTGCGCAGCACTCGCGCTGGGGGAAGATGCCGCCAGGCTCACGCTGGAGGATGGCCGTGAGTTTGGCGCGAAGCTGATTGTCGGCGCAGATGGCCGCGATTCCTGGGTGCGCAATCAGGCGGGTATTTCTGCCGCGCCGGTGGACTATCAGCATCACGGCGTAGTCGCCAATTTCAGTTGTGAATTGCCGCATCGCGGCATCGCCCACCAGTGGTTTGCACCCGACGGAATTTTGGCCTTGTTACCGTTGCCGGGAAATCGTTTGTCCATGGTGTGGTCGGTGACACCCGAAAAATCCGCCGAATTGACATCACTCACCGATGAGGCTTTGTGTGCACAAGTGGCGGCGGCCTCGCATCACACGCTGGGGAAATTGCAAATCCTCACGCCCGCCGCCGCCTTCCCCTTGAGACTGTTGGTGTTGCCGCACATCAGCGCGAAGCGCGTAGCGTTAATCGGCGATGCCGCGCACAACATGCACCCGCTGGCGGGGCAGGGCGTGAATACGGGCTTCCGCGATGCCCGCCAACTGGCAGAATTATTGATAGATAGAGGCGGCTGCACGGATGGTGGCGACGCGCAGTTGCTCAGACGCTACGACCGCAAACGCCGCGAAGACATCTACTCCATGCAGTCCACTACCTATGGCCTGAAAAAGCTGTTTTGCAACGATGATCCGCTGTTGCGCACACTGCGCAATCTCGGCTTGAATGCAACGAACCACCTGATTCCCCTGAAAAAATTACTCATGCAACACGCCCTTAACTAACCTATTGAATAATATGAAAAAAATAATATCCTTGCTGCTTTGCTGTACCTTCTCGCTGGCTCATGCCGGAGAAGCCGAGATCCGCCAGTCCTTGCAAAGCAAATTTCCCGGCATCGGCAAGCTGGAACATGTCGCCAAAACCCCTTATTCGGGTCTCTATGAGGTGGTCGTCGGAGAGCAATTGCTGTACGCCGACGAACAAGGGCAATACCTGTTTGATGGCAGCATCATCGAAGTCAAAAGCCGCACGGATTTGACCGAACAGCGCCGCCACGCCTTGTTTGCCATTGATTTCAACACGCTGCCGCTCAACCTCGCGGTCAAGAAAGTAAAGGGCAACGGCCAGCGCAAAATGGCCTATTTCACCGACCCCAACTGCGGATTTTGCAGGAAGCTGGAGAAGGAATTGAGCCAGGTCAACGATGTCACGCTGTACCTGTTCATGTACCCGATTTTCCAGGGGTCGGCTGAAATCGTGCGCAACGTGCATTGCGCCAAAGACCCGGTCAAGGCGTGGGATGAGCTGATGCTGAAAGGTAAAGCGCCCGCCACCGCCTCCTGCAAGACCCCCACCGACCAAGTCATGGCATTGGCCAAAAAGCTACGGGTAAACGGCACGCCCAATTTGATTTTTGCCGATGGCACACAAGTTCCCGGCTATTTGCCCGCCGCCGAACTGGAAAAACACCTGAACGCCAGCAAGTAACCCTCTCCCTCGCCAGAAAAAACATTCGCCTCTCCCTCGCAAGGAGAGGCGAACCTGCCGGATTACCACTATTCTTCGCTCTTCCCCCCTTCAGTCAATTGACGGGAAGAGCGATAAGATTTTTCGCTTGTCATAAAAATTTAACGCTGAGTTGTTACAAGCATCCTCTGAATGTAGTCTCTAACGGGCATGGAAAAGTAACCACCCCGGATGATGAAACTCTCCATGCCCGTTCCCTCACCCCTGTCCCCCTCTCCCAAAGGGAGAGGGGGACAGTTCGTCGCTGCGCGAGTTTCACGTTAACGGGCATGGCGCGAGTTGTTGCCCACAGGGCAACATCCCTGCGAGAACCATTTCATTATCAGGAGTGGCAATATGCCATGCCCGTTAGTCGAGCGCGGGTTCCGCACCCTTGGGAAAGAGCACCCATAGCTGCCCGCGCTGTTTCATTCGCCCGGCTTGCGCGCCCGCCTGATCGCCGAAACCCCAGAAGAAATCCGCCCGCACCGCACCGCGAATCGCCCCGCCGGTATCCTGTGCCAGCATCAGGCGATTGAGCGGCGCAGCCTGATTCGGATGAGTGGTGGATAAAAACACTGGCGCACCTAATGGGATGGTGCGCGGATCTATCGCGATGCTGTATTCATCGGTCAGCGGCACCCCTAGCGCGCCGAGCGGAGCGGACAGACCCTCCGGCAATTCGCGGAAAAACACATAGCTGGGATTTTGTTCCAGCAGCGCCGCCAGTTTCTCGGGATTATGTTCCGCCCAGGCTTTGATGCCCTGCATCGAAGCCTGTTCGGCTTTGAGTTCGCCCATTTCGATGAGTTTTTTGCCAATGGAAATATAGGGATGTCCATTCTGGTCGGCATAACCGACCTTGACCAAACAGCCATCCGGCAACTCGATACGCCCTGATCCTTGAATTTGCAGGAAAAACAGCTCGACCGCATTTTCTACCCAGAACAGCACCCGCGCCTGAGCGCGACCCCCATCAATCTCGGCGCGGTTGAAATAAGGCACGACGCGCCGGCCTTCCAGCCGACCGCGCAGGCGCAAGCCCTTGAACTGCGGATAAAGCTCAGTCAGGTCTATGGTCAGCAAATCGTCCGGTTCGGCGTACAACGGATAGCTGAAGCGTGCCGTCTTGACGCGACTGCCCGTCAGCTTCGGCTCGTAATAGCCGGTAATCAGCCCCTGTGAAGAACCGTCGGGATTAAACACCTGATACGGCGTGAAGGCCGCTTCAAAAAACGCGCGCAGCGATGTATTGTCGGTCTGCGCCAGCGCGCCGGCCCGGCTACAGACCGCCTGCCAGTCCGGTTTGTTTTTCAAGGCCAGACAGCTTTGCTGAAAAGCCCGCCAACTCGGCTGCAAATCCACCGTCTGCCAGTCCGGCAGCATCTCCCACTTGCTTACCGCGAACGGCGCAGCGGGTGCGACGGGTGCGGCGACAGGCGGAACAGGGGCTGCGGGCGGAACAACGGCTGGTTTGGGCGGCACGGCACAGGCGGCCAGCAGCGGCAACAATACAGCCGCAAGCCGTATCCCGGTGAAAAAATCAGTGCAAGACACGCGGCACGCTCAACACAAATTCGGGAATCTCGACCTCAAAATCTTCGCCCTCTTCGTCACGCATCAAATAACTGCCCTTCATCGTGCCGACCTGGGTCGCCAGCAAGGTACCACTGGTGTACTCAAAGCGCTGGTTAGGCTTCAACAGGGGTTGCTCGCCGACCACGCCCTGCCCGCGCACTTCCTGAACATGGCTGTAGGCATCGGTGATAAGCCAGTAACGGCTGATGAGCCTGGCGGCCACCGTGCCCAGATTGGTGATGCTGATGGTGTAGGAAAACACGAAGCGATCCGCCGCCTCGTCGGACTGTTCAGGCAAGTATTTGACTTGCGTCTGAATAATGATGCCGTGTTGTGCGTTTTTGCTCATGCGCGGCATTTGAACCGATTTTAGCTTGTGTCGCAAGGGATAAAGTGGGCTTTTATGCTAATCTTCGCCGCTGCACAGCCCATGAACATGAACGGTTAAAAAATGAACGGTTATTTGAAACGCATCCTCAACGCCCGCGTGTATGACGTGGCGATTGAATCCCCGCTGGAAGTCGCGCCCAATTTGTCGGCGCGCACCGGCAATACCCTCTTGCTCAAGCGCGAAGACATGCAGCCGGTGTTTTCCTTCAAGCTGCGCGGTGCCTACAACAAAATGGCGCAGCTTACCCCCGAACAACTCAAGCGCGGCGTGATCGCGGCCTCGGCGGGCAATCACGCGCAAGGCGTGGCGCTGTCGGCGCAAAAACTCGGCTGCAAGGCGGTCATCGTGATGCCCACCACTACCCCGCAAATCAAGATTCAGGCAGTCACGGGGCGAGGTGCGAAGGTGGTGCTGTTCGGCGATTCCTATTCCGATGCCTACGCCCACGCGCTGGAACTCGAAAAAGATAACGGCATGACCTTCGTCCACCCTTACGACGACCCCGATGTCATCGCAGGACAAGGCACGATAGGCATGGAAATATTGCGCCAGCACACCCAGCCTATCCATGCGATTTTTTGTGCCATCGGCGGCGGCGGGCTGATTTCCGGCGTGGCGGCTTACGTCAAGGCATTGCGCCCCGAGATCAAAATCATCGGCGTGCAGCCGGTGGATTCCGATGCCATGGCGCGCTCCATCAAAGCCAAAAAACGCGTCATTCTCGATCATGTCGGCCTGTTCGCCGACGGGGTGGCGGTCAAGCAAGTCGGCGTGGAAACACTGCGCCTGTGCCGCAAACTGGTGGACGAAATCATTCTGGTGGACACCGACGCGACCTGTGCGGCGCTCAAGGACGTGTTTGAAGACACCCGCTCCATCCTGGAACCAGCGGGCGCACTGGCGATTGCAGGGGCAAAAGCCTATGCAGAACGGGAAGGAATACGCGGCGAGACGCTGGTCGCCGTCGCCTGCGGCGCGAACATGAATTTCGACCGCCTGCGCTTCGTCGCGGAACGCGCCGAAATCGGCGAAAAACGCGAATCCATCCTTGCCGTGACCATCCCCGAAACGCCGGGCAGCTTCCGCAAATTTTGCACCTTGCTGGGCCGTCGCAACATCACCGAATTCAACTACCGCTACGCCGACCCGAAAGCCGCTGGCGTATTCGTCGGCATCCAGGTGCGAGATCAGTTGGAGACCGCCGAACTGGTCGAAAAATTACAGACCCATAAATTGCCCACGCTGGATCTTTCCGACAACGAAATGGCCAAGCTGCACTTGCGCCACCTGGTCGGCGGCCATGCCCCCAAAGTCGAAGACGAAATCCTGTTCCGCTTCGAATTCCCCGACCGTCCCGGCGCGCTGATGCAATTTTTGAACAGCATGAGCCACAACTGGAACATCAGCCTGTTCCACTACCGCAACCACGGCGCGGACTACGGGCGCGTGCTGGTCGGGATGCAAGTGCCGCACCACGACAAACAGGCGCTGAAAATCTTCCTCGACAGCCTGGGCTATCCGTATTGGGACGAGAGCGACAACCCGGCATATAAGTTATTTCTTGGGTAAAATCGTAACTGCTTATTCGCCCTGCGAGGAGATCACACCCATGAAAAAGCAAGAGGCTTTAGATTTTCTTAAATTACATAAGACGCTTTTTGTGGAAAAATTTGGGGTGAAACACCTCGCTCTATTTGGCTCGACTGTACGGGATGAGGCTCTTGCGGATAGCGATTGGGATGTATTGGTAGAATTTGAAGGCGGTGAAACATACCGCAACTACTTCGATCTGTTGTTCTATCTGGAAGACCATTTACCTTGCAAGATTGATCTGGTGAGCCGTGATGCACTGCGCCCGCAACTTAAACCCTATATCGAAAAAGAGGCGCTTTATGTCGCGTGAATGAAGGCTGTATTTCGACGACATGCTGGGTTTTTGCGAAAAGGTCGAGAGTTACACGCACGGACTGACTCGTGAAGAGTTTGAGGTTAGCGGACTGAACTACGATGCCACTTTGTGTAATGTGCAGTTATTTGGCGAAGCCGCCAAAAAAATCCCGGAAGAAATACGCCTTCAGATACCTGAAGTGCCTTGGCGAGAATTGATCGGTATGCGCAACCGATTAGCGCATGGCTATTTTGACATCAACCATTCTGTGGCACGTTATTGAGGTGGCAGTGCCGAAATTACAGCACGCTTTACAGCACATACTCGCGACACGTCCTGAATTATTTGTCGAGCAATCTTGACACTCAACTCATCCAACTACACGTTTGACCATTTTGCCAGCGTTGGAAAAATGGTCAAACGCGATAAAACCTACAACCCATAACCCATGCCCACACTCAACTGGATCGGCAAAGAAGCCGTCGTCAAACACCACAAGGATGTCCCGTTCCGTCTGCTCGAACCCGTCGCGGAACTATCCTGCTCTCCTCGCCCGCAGGCCGGGATAACCAGCGACTTGGCTGACGTAGTTGGTCAGCCTAGTCGAATGGCTAGTAGTTCTTCAGAGGGGCTGGGGGAGAGGGGAGCCGCCACGGAGAATCTCATCGTGCAGGGCGACAACCTCGATGCGCTGAAAGCCTTGTTGCCGCGCTACGCCGGGCAGGTGAAGTGCATCTACATTGATCCGCCGTACAACACCGGCAACGAAGGCTGGGTTTACAACGACAACGTCAACAGCGCGGAAATCAAACGCTGGCTGGGTGAGGTGGTAGGCCGTGAAGGCGAGACACTGGATAGACATGACCGCTGGCTGTGCATGATGTATCCCAGACTGTTGTTATTAAATCAGTTTTTGCGTGACGATGGCGCTATTTTTGTTTCTATTGATGACAACGAAGTTGCGACGTTACGCTTGTTGATGGATGAGATTTTTGGGGCAGGAAATTTTGTTGCACAACTGGTTTGGAAAGCTCGGCAACACTTGGATAGTCGAGCATTGTCTGGTGTATCAACAGACCATGAGTATATTTTGTTGTACTCTAAAATTGCAGGTAAATGCCGATTGAAAGGCAAAGACCGCGACGAAGGGAAGTACGCCAATCCTGACAATGACACGCGTGGCGTGTGGATGAGCCGGAGTATCTTAGGTTTGGCGAATGCCAAAGATCGTCCTAACCTTCATTACGATTTGATTGACCCGTCAACTGGAGTTGCCTATCCATGTGCATCAAATACGGGCTGGAGATATAGCCGTGAAACGATGGCGAATAAACTGGCGGATGGTCGCATACTTTTCCCAAAAAAAGTGACGGGACGACCATGTGAAAAAGTATTTTTGAAAGACCTTCAAACCAGTGGCGCTGGCTTCCCTAGTGTGATTGATGGAATTTATACGGCGGATGGCTCGCAAGCATTAAGGGATATTTTTGGGCAGCAAGAGTTCGCTTTTCCTAAAGCCCCTGAACTTGTGCAAAGCCTTATTGCACAAGCCACCGACAAGGATTCTTTAATCCTCGATTCCTTTGCAGGCAGTGGCACGACAGGCCATGCGGTGTTGAAACAGAACGCCGAAGACGGCGGAAATCGTCGCTTTATTCTGGTGGAAATGGATGAACACATCGCGCGCAACGTCACGGCGGAACGGGTGAGGCGCGTCAGCGAGGGGTATAGCAAAGGTAAAAGCACCCTCACCCCAACCCTCTCCCAGGGGGAGAGGGAGGAAAACTGGGTGGAGGGCTTGGGCGGCGGCTTTCAGTTTTGCACCTTGTCCAAACAGCCGCTGTTCACCGCC
>PEUR01000092.1:0-11828 GCA_002780675.1 Gallionellales bacterium CG03_land_8_20_14_0_80_55_15
AAGACTGGGACAACCAGGGCATCACCAGCAAGCCCGGCTTTTCCGCCGATCTTTCCTACGATTATCTGAACCAGAACCAGCAACGCTATGGCAGCAGCAAGGCAGCTGGCGCACTGATTGATGCGCTAAACCTTGCAGGTCAGGAAATTGAAGCGTTTACCAAAACGCAAACGCTTACCGCTACGCTTAACTACACGGGCGAAAATATCGGGGTTAGCGTCCAGCTTCCCTTCGTAAACCGAACCCACGGCACTTACGGCGAGGGCCCTGCACCGATAGGCTCAAGTTACCTGGCATCCTCCGACAACAGCCTGGGCGATGTGCGCATCATCGGTCGCTACACCGGCTTTTCTGCGGAAAAAACTTCCGGCATCATTGCCGGTCTCAAACTACCCACCGGCAACACGAATGCCTATTTTAGCGATGGCGTGACACCGCTGGATGCGGGTCTGCAAATCGGCACGGGTTCCACCGATCTGATTTTTGGCGGCTATACCTCCGGCGCGATGGATCAATTTGGCTGGTTTGCGCAAGCTACCGTGCAACACGCCATGACTACCGACATCGTGTCAGGCGGAGATTACCGTCCAGGTGATGCCTATTCGCTCAACACTGGCATCCGCTATGCCCAATTCGGTGCCAAGGTGACCCCCATGCTGCAACTGAACATCATCAAACGCCAGGCGGATAGCGGCTTGTTGACCGTCCCTGCCGACCCGATAACGGGTGTCCCTGTCAGTGGCGGCACACTGGCCTACCTGGCACCGGGGGTATCGGTGCGCGTAGGGGGCGGCACCTCGGTATATGGCTTCGTCCAGTTGCCGGTTTACCAATCGGTCAACTCGCTGCAAATCACGCCGCAATACACCTTAACGCTGGGTGTGCGACAATCCTTCGAGTAAACCATCCCAAAGTCGCCCTAGATGAAAACCGCCGCCCTATTCTCCCGCCGTACCCTGTTCACCGTGCTGCTGTTGCTTGGGTCGCTCTCTTGCGGGGCGAGCGAGTGGGCGCTCAAAGATACGACCGGGGTGCGTTACAGCTTGTCCGGGCTACATGGCAAATGGGTACTGGTCAACTTCTGGGCACCGTGGTGTCCCTCGTGTATAGGTGAAATACCCGAACTCGTTTCCTTGCAGCAACAACACAAAGACTTGCAGGTGATCGGCGTGGCGGTGATGTACAAAACGCGCCGCGAAGTCGCCGACATGATGCAAAGCCAGGCGATTACCTACCCCATCGTGTTCGGCAACGAAGACACTGCCAGCGATTTCGGCGGCATGGTGGGAATGCCGACCAGCTTCCTGTATTCTCCTTCAGGCAAGCTGCTCGGTAAGCATGACGGACCTCTGACGAGGGAAGAAATTGAACAAGCCATCGCCCAAAAACCGGAAGCGGCGGCTCTGTTCACCCGTTAAGCTCGCGGAAAATTGTAAAACCGCTGGAGGTATCTCGTACTTTTGTATTCATCGCGCGAGCCTTGTGCCGCACCTTTACATTATCAGCGCGGCCTCGTGCCGCACTTTCACAACATCAGCGCGGCCTCGTGCCGCGTTTTTGCATTTTAATTTCGCCGTGCACGCCGGTTTGTGCTTAAATCGCGCCTCATCTCAATTGCCACCTTACAAACTCATGGAAAAAATCCGACTCTCCAAACGCATGTCCGAACTCGGCCTGTGCTCGCGCCGCGAAGCGGATGTGTATATCGCCAAAGGCTGGGTAGAGGTTGACGGCGAAACCGTCAGCGAACTCGGCAGCAAGGTCTATCCCACCCAACACATTACCTTGCGCACTGCGGCGCAAGCCACCCAGGAGCAGCGCGTCACCATATTGATCAACAAGCCGGTCGGCTATGTCTCCGGGCAAGCGGAACACGGTTACAAACCTGCCTCCGCGCTGCTGGACGAAGCGACCCACTGGGCGGAAGACGAATCCCCGACCAAATTTCATCGCAGCCAGTTTCTCGGCCTCGCTCCCGCAGGCCGTCTGGACATTGATTCACAAGGCTTGTTGATCCTCACCCAGGATGGGCGTGTCGCAAAACATCTGATAGGCGAAGATTCCAAAGTGGACAAGGAATATCTGGTGCGGGTGAAAGGCAAACTGGGGGACAGCGGGCTGGCGCTGCTCTGTCAGGGACTGAAACTGGATGGCGAATATCTGAAACCCGCCAAAGTCACTTGGCAAAATGAAGACCAGTTACGCTTCGTGCTGCGCGAAGGCAAGAAACGCCAGATCCGCCGCATGTGTGAACTGGTGGGATTGACCGTCACCGGACTGAAACGTATCCGTATCGGCAAGATAAAACTGGGCAATCTGCCGCTGGGACAGTGGCGTTATCTGGGCGAAAACGAACAGTTTTAACCGCGTAGGGCGGAACGCGTAGCGGTTCCGCCGCAGGGAAATACACCTTAGGCGTAGCCCCGTTGGGGCTTCCACCTACCAGACGGCTTGGCGGATCAATTCCGGTAACTCGGCCTGCTGGTGCAGTACCGCGCCCAGCACGATCAGCGCGGGCGCGCCGACCTGATGCACGACTTCGGGTAATTGCGCCAAGGTGGTGTGAACTTTTTGCATGTTGGGCAAAGAGACATTGCTGATGAGTGCGGCGGGCGTACTGCCCGATAAACCCCGCCGCATCAGCGCTGCGGCGATTTCTGCCGCCTGACCGGAGGCCATGTACAGCACGGCGGTATCGGCGGTCAACACGCTGTGCGCCCAGTCGCTGACCGATTCTGCTTCACCGACGCGCGGCGTGACGAACACTACGTTGCGGCTCACGCCGCGCCGGGTGAGCGACACGCCCAGTTCAGCCGCTGCCGCCAAGGCTGAGGTGATGCCGGGAACGATTTCATACGCGATACCAGCGGCTTGCAACGCGGCGATTTCTTCCTGCGCGCGCCCGAAAATCATCGGGTCGCCCCCCTTGAGGCGCACCACTACGGCATGACGCTGTGCCGCTTCGACCAGCGCACGGTTGATGAAACGCTGATCGGTAGAGAGCTGGCGGCAGCGTTTGCCGACCGCGATCAACTGCGCGTCGGGCCTGGCCATCTCCAGCAGTTCGGGCTGCACCAGCGCGTCATATAGCACTGCGTTGGCTGATGCCAGCAGACGCGCGCCGCGCAGCGTAATCAAATCCGCCGCACCCGGCCCCGCCCCGATCAGATAGACTTTTCCCATAAAAATCAATAGGTTAAATAAATCAGCAGATCATCCCCGCCGCAACGGTGTTGTTGGTCGCTTCGTCAATCACGATGAAGCTGCCTGTCGCACGGTTACGGGTGTAAGAATCGAACACCAGCGGTTTCTGCGTCTTCAGCGTGACATGAGCGATGTCGTTCATGTTCACCGTGGGGTTTTCGTGGTGTTCGAGCGTGTTCACATCCACGCGGTAATCCAGGCTGGAAACCAGGCATTTCACCACGCGCGAGGTGTGTTTGATGATGTACTTGCGGTTCTTGTCCATCGGCGTTTCGGATAACCAGCACAACATCGCGGTGAATTGCTGGGCGACAGTCGGCATCAATTCGGCTTTGACCAACATGTCGCCGCGCGAAATATCAATCTCGTCAGTCAATGTGAGTGCAACGGACTGCGGCGCGGCAGCTGTCTTCAAGCTGCCGTCGTAAGTGACGATGTCCTTGACCCGGGTGGTGCGCCCCGCTGGCAGGAGGGTGACTTCATCTCCCACCGCCACCTGCCCCGCCTCGATACGCCCCATAAAGCCACGGAAATCATGGTGTTCGCCCGTTTGTGGGCGGCATACCCATTGCACCGGAAAACGGAAATCGCGAGTGTTTACGTCTTGGTCTATTACCACGCTTTCCAGTTTGTCCATCAATGTCGGCCCCTGATACCAGTCCATCGCCTCGCCACGTTCCACCACCATGTCGCCGACCAGCGCAGACAGGGGGATGAAGGTCACTTCGTGCAGATTCAGTTGCGCGGCAAACTGGCGGTATTCGGCAACAATCTCGTCAAAGCGTTGTTGCGAATAATCCACCATATCCATCTTGTTCACCGCCACCACGATGTGCGGCACACCGACCAGACTGGCGATGAAAGTATGACGGCGCGTCTGGGTCAACACGCCACGGCGCGCATCAATCAGAATCACGGCGAGGTTAGCCGTGGAAGCTGCGGTCACCATGTTGCGCGTGTATTGCTCATGCCCCGGCGTATCGCCGATGATGAATTTGCGTTTTGGCGTAGCGAAATAACGGTACGCCACGTCTATGGTGATGCCCTGCTCGCGCTCGGCTTGCAAGCCGTCGGTCAGCAAGGAAAGATCCACCGCCGCCATGCCGCGTTTTTCGCTGGTCTTGGAAATCGCCGAAAATTGGTCTTCAAAAATAGACTTGGAGTCGTACAGCAAACGCCCGATCAGCGTGCTCTTGCCGTCATCCACAGAGCCTGCGGTGATAAAACGTAATAGTTGAGTTGTGTCGCTCATAATGTAACCTCATAAAATCTGTAGTGTCATTCCGGCGAGGCCGGAACCCAGCGGTTTTATTCAACATGCCTTTTGGCTTTGTCCCGCGTTGCGGGAAGTTCTTTTCTGACCGGATTCCCGCCTGCGCGGGAATAACGATCCTAGAAGTACCCTTCTTTTTTGCGCAATTCCATTGAGGCTTCGGAAGTCTGGTCGTCCATGCGGGTCGCGCCTCGTTCGGTGATACGCGTGATGGCCGTCTCGGCGATGATTTCTAGCGCATTGCTGGCAGTAGATTCGACCGGCGCGGTACAGGTCATATCGCCTACGGTACGGAAACGCACCGAAACCATTTCAATTTTTTCGCCAGGCCTGGGTTGCACCAGATGCGACACGGGAATGACGTTATCGCCCCGGCGTATCACTTCGCGCTCATGCGCGTAGTAGATGCTGGGAATGTACAAATTCTCGCGGTCTATGTATTCCCAGATGTCCATCTCCGTCCAGTTGGAAATCGGGAACACGCGCATGTTTTCGTCGTTGTGTACGCGAGTGTTGTAGATGTCCCACAGCTCGGGACGCTGATTTTTCGGATCCCATTGGCCGAATTCGTCGCGGAACGAGAAGATGCGTTCCTTGGCGCGCGCCTTTTCTTCGTCGCGGCGCGCCCCGCCCATGCAGGCATCAAAACCGAACTCGGCAATGGTTTCCAGCAAGGTCACCGACTGGTACGGGTTGCGCGGCAAATCGGGATCCTTGATGATAATCGTGCCCTTGGCAATCGAGCCTTCCAGCGAACGCACAATCAGTCGTTCGCCCAGGTCGGCAGCCAGCTTGTCGCGGGCTTTGATGACTTCCGGGAAATTATGCTCGGTATCAATATGTACCAGCGGGAACGGGAACTTGCACGGGCGGAACGCCTTCTCCGCCAGGCGCAGCATCACGATGGAATCCTTGCCGCCGGAAAACAGCAGCGCGGGATTTTTACATTCCGCCGCGACCTCGCGCATGATGTGGATGGATTCGGACTCCAGCACATCCAAATGGGTAAAAGTTGGGTTGCTCATCTTTATCTTCTTTCTGTTAACTCAAATTCTTTTCACGCTGTCATTCACAATAAGCCGGGAATAGCACTATTTTGGTCTGCTAATCCCGCTGACATGTAGACCACATTCTTTGCCATCCGCGCTCTCCCACCACCAGCGTCCCGAACGGATGTCTTCGCCTGGCGTGACGGAACGGGTGCAAGGCGCACAACCTATGCTGGGGTAAAACCTGTCGTGCAGCGCATTGTAAGGCACTTCGTTTTGCTTGATGTACTGCCAGACTTCGGCGTTAGTCCAGTCCAGCAGCGGGTTGAATTTATGCAAACCTTGCTCGGCATCAAAGGCGGAAAATTCCAGGCTGCCGCGCGTGACGGCCTGATCGCGGCGCATCCCGGTAATCCATGCGCCTTTACCCGCCAGCGCACGCTTGAGCGGTTCGACTTTGCGGATATAACAGCAACCTTTGCGATTCTCCACGCTGTCGTAAAACCCATTCACGCCATTTTTTTCGACATATGCCTCAACGGCTGGCGCAGCGGGAAAATAGATTTTGAGCGGCGCGTTGTAGTGTTCCCGCACCGCTTGCATCAGGTTATAGGTCTCTTGCGGCAAGCGTCCGGTATCCAGGCTGAACATCTCAATATCCGGCTGATACTTGGCGATCAAATCGGTCAGTACCATATCCTCCGCACCCAGGCTATTGGCGAAACACACCGGCGAGAAATCCCGCACTGCGTCAGCCAGCAGTTGTTTGACTTGCGCTACTTTTTGCGCCAATTCACTCATACCTTGACTCCGCGATGTACGCGCCTGAACAGCGGCACTTTTTGGTCCACCGAAGCCTGATAGGTTTCAGAGAAATCGCTCAAACCTTTCAGCACCTCATGGATGTCCTTGTCTGGGCGCGGCACAAAGGCATCGAAACCGACGCGCTGCAAATAGAACATCTGGTCGCGCAACACCTCGCCTATCGCCCGCAATTCCCCTTGGTAACCCAATCGCTCACGCAAATGATAGGCGATGGAATACCCGCGCCCATCGGCAAACCTGGGGAAGTCCACCGCGATCACCTGAAATCTTGCGATGTCGCCCTGCAAGTCTTCTGCTGTTTCACTGCTTTCCAGCCAGACACCCAGCTCGGCACGCGTTTTGAGCGTGTCACGCTGCGCCTGCCACACCTTGAGCGGCACGATGACTTTGCCACTGGGTACACTCACGCTGTCCGGCGCATCCTGTTCATTCAGCCGTAAAATGCGCCAATCATCTTCGACTACTGTCTTGTTTTTAATGATCATTTCTAAAACCTCGGCGAATAATAGGGCAACTCGTAGGGCGTACCCTGTTTCAACAAGTCGTATATGGGTCCGGCCAATTCTGCATCGTCTTCGACCGGGGTCGCATAAACATATGCCTTGAATGGCTCGTAGCCCAGTCGGCGCACGGTATCTATGAAACGCTCGTCGTCAAAACGCTCGTCCACATACACTTGCAACAGGCGCGCGATCACTTCCGGGATTTGCCCGAATTTGAACGATTTGCCGATGATTTTGCCGATGGAACTGGTGTTACCCTGCGCGCCGCCAATAGATACCTGATACCACTCCTCGCCATCCTTATCCACGCCCAGAATACCGATATGGCCGATATGGTGGTGCGCGCAGGCATTCACGCAACCTGAAATATTCAGGTCCAGTTCGCCGATGTCGTGCAGGAAATCAAAGTTATCGAAACAGGCGGCAATCGCACGAGCCAGCGGAATGGAGCGCGCGTTCGCCAGTGAGCAAAAATCGCCGCCGGGGCAGCTGATGATGTCGGTCAACAGCCCGATATTCGGCGTTGCCATGTCCCGCTCTGTCGCCGCCTGCCAAAGCGTGAACAAATCGGCTTGTCTGACATCCGCCAGCACCAGATTCTGTTCATGCGTGATACGCAACTCGCCAAAGCTGAAACGCTCGGCCAGTTCGGCTGCGGCCTCCATCTGTTGCGCGGTTGCATCGCCCGGTGCCATGCCGGGTTTCTTCAGCGACAACACCACCGAAGCATAACCCGATACCTTGTGCGGCTTGACGTTGCGTTGCAGCCAGTTGGCAAAAGCCGTGTTGCCGGGTTGCGCGGCAGCCACATCGCTATCCGCCAGTGTTTCATAGCTGGGCGCGGTGAAGCAGGCTGCGACGCGCTCTAATTCCTCCACGGTCAGTGTGCAAGGACCGTCTTTGGTGAACTTCCAGTCGGCTTCCACCTGCCGCCTGAATTCCTCGATGCCGATCTCTTTCACCAAAATCTTGATGCGCGCCTTGTACATGTTGTCGCGGCGACCGTGTTCGTTATAGACGCGCACGATGGATTCCAGATAAGTGATGGCGTGCTGCCAGGGCACAAAGGCGCAAATCTCCGTGCCGATGACCGGGGTGCGCCCCAGACCACCGCCGACCAGCACGCG
Source organism: Gallionellales bacterium CG03_land_8_20_14_0_80_55_15 (assembly GCA_002780675.1). Taxonomy (GTDB): domain Bacteria; phylum Pseudomonadota; class Gammaproteobacteria; order Burkholderiales; family Gallionellaceae; genus Gallionella. Next base: position 7,922 of record PEUR01000092.1, read on the forward strand.
AAAACCAACTTCTCCCCGCGCGTTTTTCACCACTTGCAAACCCACATCGTGTACCGCGATGGCAGCGCGATCCGTCATGGCACCGGTCATGGAAAACTTGAATTTACGCGGCAAATAGGCAAATTCGGGATGGAAGGTACTCCACTGGCGCAGAATCTCCGCGTAGGGTCGCGGGTCAACAATTTCATCTTTTGCCACACCGGCAAACTCGTCGCAGGTGATGTTGCGGATGCAGTTGCCGGAAGTCTGCGTGGCGTGCATTTCCACCGTTGCCAGATCGGCCAGAATATCCGGCGCATCCGGCAGCTTGATCCAGTTGAACTGGACGTTCTGGCGGGTGGTGAAATGCCCGTAGTCGCGGTCGTACTTGCGCGCGATGTGCGCGAACATGCGCATCTGCGCGGCACTCAGCAGTCCGTAAGGCACGGCGATGCGCAGCATGTAAGCATGAATCTGCATGTACAGGCCGTTTTGCAGGCGCAGCACGCGGAACTCGTCTTCCGTCAGTTCATTGGACAAGCGGCGGCGCACCTGGTCGCGGAACTGCGCGACACGCTCGGCGACCATCTGGTGATCGAATTGGTCGTAACGATACATTTAGTTTTCCCCGGTAGCTGCGGGTGAATAGGCTTTCGACACGGGCAACAGCAACGCGGCGGCCAGCGGAAACTTTGCGCCGTAAGCCAGAATGTGCGCGACATCCGCATCTTCGTCGTGGCGCAGCGCAGCACCGATATAAGCGTATTCGCCCGTTTGCCCGACCACCACGCCGATGCGTCCGCCGCAGCCGTTGAACCAGCTTACCTGCCTGGGTTGATTGACTTTATTTTCACTCATGACTTTTCCTTATTTGTAGAACACCATCTTCAGACCAATAATCAGCAGCATCACTGCCAGCAAGGGACGCAATACCCTTTCGGGTACTTTGGCGCTCAAATGGCTACCGATATAAATGCCGGGCAACGAACCCAGCAACAAACTGCCCAGCAACACCAGATCCACCGTACCCAGCGCCAAATGCCCCATGCCTGCCAAAGCCGTCAGCGGCACGGCGTGGGCAATGTCGGTGCCGACGATTTTAACCGCAGGCAGACGCGGGTATAAAAATAACAGCGCAACCGTACCCAACACGCCTGCCCCTATCGAAGACACCGTCACCAGCGACCCCACCACCACGCCCGTCGCAATGGTTGCAGTGGGCAGATAACGATGGTGCAACTCGTACATCGTGCCATCGCGGCGACGGCCAATCTTCATGATTTGCTCCTTGAACAACAGCACCACCGCCGTCAGCAGCAAGGCGACGCTCAACACGCTAGTCACCACGCTGCGCAAGGTCTTCTCGTCCAACGCCAGATATTTCAGCATCAGGATGGTCACCAGCGCGGCGGGCAAACTGCCCATCGCCAACAGCCCGACCACTTTCCAGTCCACCGTGCCACGCTTGCTGTGTACCCACGCGCCCATTGTCTTGGTCAGCGAAGCGTATAACAAGTCAGTGCCTACGGCAGTTGCGGGAGATACCCCAAAGAACAATACCAGCAAAGGTGTCATCAGCGAGCCGCCGCCCACCCCCGTCACCCCGACAATCAAACCCACGCCAAAACCCGATACCGTGTACAGCCAATCCATCAAAAACCACCCCAACGGGCATGACAAATATGCCAAGCCAAATAATTAAACCTTATCATACCCACTTCCCTCTCCCCTGCCCTTCCCCGCATACAAAGGAAAAAACCAACGAATCGCTGCGCGAGCTTCCTGTTTTCTAATTCAGGCGCGCATCTTATCCTAACGGCATCAATAATCTTAATGGTTTTCTGTTAAGATTTTATAACCAAATAGCATATAGACCGAAATACAACCTACCCGACAGGAAACCCGGCCTCGCCATGAACCTTCAACAACTGCGTTATTTCAATGAAATCGTCAGGCGCGACCTGAATATCTCCGCTGCGGCTGCGTCACTGTTTACCTCGCAACCCGCTATCAGCAAACAGATCAAGCTCTTGGAAGAGGAACTGGGCATCCAGATTTTTCTGCGCAACGGGAAACGCATCACCGCCCTGACTGAGCCCGGCAAAGGCTTGCTTGCCATCGCGCGGCGCATGTTGCTGGACGCGGAAAACTTCAAACAGTTTGCCGATGAATTCCATTCCAAAGATAGCGGTCACCTGACCCTCGCCACCACCCACACCCAGGCTCGCTATGCTTTGCCGCCCGTCGTAAAACAGTTTATCGAGCGTTACCCCAAGGTCAAACTGGGCTTACACCAGGGCAACCCGACGCAGATCGCCCAGCAGGTATTGAACGGCGAGGCGGACATCTGCATCGCCACCGAGAGCCTGACGCTGTATGACGGACTGGTCACGCTGCCCTGCTACGAATGGCATCACTGCGTGATTACCCCGCCGGATCATCCGCTCTTGCAAGAACCGGAACTCACGCTGGATGCCATCGCGCGCTATCCCATCATCACCTACGACCACGCCTTCTCAGGGCGCAGCAAAATCAATGATGCCTTTGAAAAAGCGGGCATCGTTCCCGACATCGCGCTCACCGCGATTGATGCCGACGTGATTAAAACCTATGTAGAACTGGGTTTGGGGATAGGCATACTCGCGGAAATCGCCTTCATCCCGGATCGCGAACCGCATCTGCGCCGCATGAATGCCCGGCATCTGTTCAAGCCCAGCACCACCCGCATCGCAATACGCAAAAACGAATACCTGCGCGGTTATACTTACGACTTCATCGCACTGTTTGCACCGCACCTGACCGCCGAAGTCGTCAACCGTGCCATGCATCTGGCGAATTTACCCGAACAAGATTGATGACAGGAGTGCTGATTTATTCTCCTTGTCGCTGATTTTAATTAAAAATACAATAAAATCAAACAGTTACATTTAATCCCGTGTGGGCATGGCAAATAAATCAACGCTTCCCCAGCAAAAAATTAACCCAAGAAAAACAATGAACGATACCCTCAAGCTCATCCAGTCTCACCGCAGTATCCGCAGCTATACCGACCAGGCCGTCAGCGCTGCCATGCTGGACGAGATCATCCGTGCCGCCTGGCGCGGACCGACTTCGATGAACGCGCAGGAAATTTCACTGGTGGTGGTACGCGATGCCGCGAAACGCGCGCGTATCGCCGAGATTGCCGGCGGTCAAGCGTGGATCGCGCAAGCGCCCGTTTTTATCACACTGGTGATTGATTTCCACAAGACCTGCCTCGGCGTTGGGAAAGCCGGACAGACGCAGATCATCCAGGAAAGTATGGAAGGTTTTGGCGTGGCGGCAGTGGACGCGGGCATCACGCTGGCCAATCTGATGACCGCCGCACGTTCGCAAGGCCTCGGCATCGTGCCGATAGGCGGCATACGCCGCAACCCGCAAGCGATGATAGACCTGCTCGAACTCCCACCGCTCACCTTCCCGCTGGTCGGCTTGTGTCTCGGTCACATCGCCGTTGACGCGCCCCAAAAACCGCGCATGGACATCCGCACCTTCTGCCACTTTGAGCGCTACGATGCCAGCAGTTACGCCGCCGCGATTGACGCTTACGACGAAACCATCATGGCATACTGGCAACAACTTGGCCGCAGTGATGGCATCACTTGGTCGCAGAATCTGGGCAACAGCCTGAAACAGGTCTATTTTCCCGAAGTCAAACCCGTGGCGGCGAAACAAGGCTTGTTGAACGACAAATAATCGCGTTCAGAAAATAGCACGCTTGGAAAAATCCTTGGGGCGGAAGCCCAGGGCGGCGAGTACGGCGAAATAGACCACCACCCCGCCGGCCACCAGCGCCGCCAATCGGCTGACACGCGACCACGGGTTGCTGACTAACCAGCTATCCTGCGTTCCCATGCCGAACCACAGCAGCAAGCCCAGCGCCAGCATG
>PEUR01000092.1:11849-17865 GCA_002780675.1 Gallionellales bacterium CG03_land_8_20_14_0_80_55_15
AATTTCGCCCAGCCGGGTTCGGGTTGGTAGATGCCGCTCTTGCGCAGGTAATAAAACAGGATGGCGGAGTTCAGGCAAGCGCCGAGGCCGATGGACAAGGCCAGACCCGCGTGGGCTATCCAGCCGATGAATAGCGCGTTCATCGCTTGCGTCGCAATCAGCGTGACGACACCAATCTTGACCGGGGTCTTGATGTTCTGTCTGGCGTAAAAACCGGGGGCGAGGATTTTCACCAGTATCAGTCCGATTAGCCCGACGCTGTAGCCGACCAGCGCCTGACTGGTCATCAATACATCGTTTGCGACGAATGCGCCACGCTGGAAAAAGGTGGACAACAGCGGCACGGCCATCAACCCTAGCGCCAACGCGGACGGCAGCGCCAGCATAAAGGTCAGGCGCAAGCCCCAATCCAGCAGCCTGGAATATTCAGCCGTATCGTTGTTGGCATGGCATTTGGAAAGCGAGGGCAGCAATATCGTCCCCAGTGCCGCGCCCAACATACCAGAGGGAAACTCCATCAGGCGGTCGGCGTAATACAGCCAGGAGACACTGCCCGCAACCAGAAACGATGCAAAAATAGTGTTAATAATCAAGCTAATCTGTGAGATAGAGACACCGAACATGGCCGGCCCCATCTGTTTGATGACGCGCCACATGCCCTCGTCTTGCCAACTGAAACGCAAGGTCGGCAACAGGTCTATTTTCTTCAGGAAAGGCAGTTGGAAGGCCAGTTGCACGATGCCCGCGACAAACACCGCCCATGCCAGCGCCATGATGGGCGGATGGCAATAGGGGGCTAACCACAGCGCGCCGCCGATGAAACAGATATTTAGCAGGACGGGCGCGAAGGCCGGCACCCAGAATTTGTTATAAGTGTTGAGGATCGCCGCCGCTACCGCCACCAGCGAGATGAAGAAAATATAAGGCGAAGTGAAGCGCAGCAGTTGTACGGTGAGGTCGAATTTCTCGGCATCCTTGACGAAACCGGGGGCACTGATATACACCAGAATCGGTGCGGCAATAATGCCTACCAGCGTGACCACGAACAGAATCAGCGCCAGCATGGTGGTGACATGATCCACCAGCAGCCGGGTTTCCTCGTGGCCGCGCCGGTTGCGATATTCACCGAAAATCGGCACAAATGCCTGCGAGAAAGCACCTTCGGCAAACATGCGGCGTAACAAATTAGGCAGCTTGAAGGCGACAAAGAAGGCATCGGTCGCCATGCCCGCGCCAAACACGCGCGCGATCAGCACGTCGCGCGCAAAAGCCAGAATGCGCGACACCAGCGTCAGGCCGCTGACGGTCGCCAGAGAACGAAGTAGATTCATGGAATCAGGCGTTCAAAACGACACATTTAAGCGCGCGTATTAGCATATTGATCGCGACGCTCTGTGCCAAATTTCGGATGTTTGATGGTCGCCGCCAGTTGCTGCGCGGTTCTGCCGGTACGCACTTTCAGGTTGTTATCCTCGGCAAACTTGCGTACCAGCTGATACGATTCGGCATCAATTTGTTCGAGCTTTACATCCAGCACCACAGCGGGCAGACCGTCAATGTGAACGGGGTGCAGGTAATCCGAGTAACTCAATCGATTGCTGCCGGATTGCTGCGAGAGCATCCCGCACAGCCGATCCGACCAGCCCGGATAATCAAACACTTCACCCTCTACGGTGACACCCAGAATCACCCATTCTTCCTGCTTGCGAAACATACAACCCTCCCTTAACAATCAATTCAATGCGGACACAGCATCCCGTCCTCATCAGAGCGGTCATCCATCCAAACGGGCATGGCATATTGCCACCCCTGATAATGAAACACGCCATGCCCGTTCCCTCACCCCCGTCCCCCCTCTGATGGAACAACTAGCCAATCCACTAAGCCAGCAAGCTGGCAAGTGGCTGGTTATCCCAGAGGGCGAGGGGTACGATTCGTCGCTGCGCGTATTTCACGTTAACAATGCGCCGCATAATACCATTGCCCACTGCACGAACACGCCTTCAAGCGACTTGATATGCAAAAAAATTTGCACAATCGGAGACAAGCCACTAGAATGCCCGACTTTCCAGCAAAACCGAATTCTCAAGGAGTAGTAAGAAATGGCAAATACAGCACAAGCCCGCAAGCGTGCACGTCAAGCAGATAACCAAAACGCCCACAACAGCGGCCTGCGTTCTGAATTGCGCACTGCAATCAAAAAAGTGATCAAGGCTATCAAAGAAGGCGACAAAACAGCTGCTCAGGCGGTTTATCAAGCATCTGTCAGCACAGTTGACAGCATCGCCGACAAGAAAATCATCCACAAGAACAAAGCAGCTCGCCATAAGAGCCGCCTGTCCGCCGCGATCAAGGCAATGGCTTAATAGTCAGTTCGTGTACAGATTTTTTACTGTGCACGAAAATTGATTAAACGCCACACCGACAATATTTCGACGGCTGGTTAGCGTGAATGGTAGTTCAAACAAGCCGACAGCAATGTCGGCTTGTTTGCTTTAAAGGCTCTCAAAATTGCTTGTTTCACTTGCCTAGACGGGGCTGTTTGGCTCACTATATGCCCCTTCGAGAAGAATCAGAGCTAACGGCGGCTAATCCCGCCGTCTGTTTTTACCGAATAATATAAATTTAACAAAGTAAATTCGCTGAAATGACTGTTAAAAAAGGTTCGGTATGTCGCATGTAATGAATACATATTCTCGCCAGCCGGTCGCGTTTGTACGCGGCGAAGGCGTTTGGTTGTGGGACAGTGGAGGCAAGCGTTATCTGGACGGACTGGCCGGTATCGCCGTAAACACTTTGGGCCACGCCCATCCACGCCTGACCGCTGCGCTCAGCGAGCAAATCGGCAAGCTGATTCATTGCTCCAACGTCTATCAGATACCCGCACAGGAATCGCTGGCAGACAAGCTATGCGCCCTGTCCGGCATGGATGAAGTGTTCTTCAGCAATTCCGGCTGCGAGGCAAACGAAGCCGCCATCAAACTGGCGCGTCTGTACGGGCATAAGCGCGGCATCGAAGCTCCCGCCATCATCGTGATGGAAAAATCATTCCACGGGCGCACTCTGGCCACCCTTTCCGCCACGGGCAACCGCCGTGTGCAAGCCGGTTTTGAGCCGCTGGTTAAAGGCTTTGTGCGCGTCCCTTACGACGATCTGGCAGCCGTGCGCCATCTCGCCACCAACAACCGCGACGTGGTTGCCGTGCTGGTCGAGCCGATTCAGGGCGAAGGCGGCATCCGCACCCCCGATGCCTCCTACCTGCAAGAATTGCGTCGAATTTGCAGCGAAAACAACTGGCTGATGATGCTGGATGAAGTACAAACCGGCATCGGACGCACCGGTTGCTGGTTCGCCCATCAACATGCAGCGATTGTGCCGGATGTGATGACGCTCGCCAAAGGACTCGGCTCTGGCGTACCCATCGGTGCTTGCCTCGCGGCGGGGGCTGCGACAGGAACTTTCGGGCCGGGTAATCACGGCTCAACTTTCGGCGGCAACCCGCTGGCTTGCGTCGCCGGGCTGACCACGCTGAACGTAATGGAACAAGACAACTTGCCAGCCTATGCGGGGCAACTGGGGCAGTTCATCAGGAATGGCATCACCGCCGCCTTACAGGGTGTCAAAGGATTCCAGGAAATTCGCGGCCAGGGCTTGATGATCGGCATCGTGCTGGACAAGCCCTGCGCAGAACTGGTCAAACTGGCGCTGGCGCGTGGCCTGTTGATTAACGTAACAGCGGACAGCGTGGTTCGCTTGCTGCCGCCGCTGGTGATGTCGCAAGACGAAGCACAACAACTCGTGGACATACTCTGTCCACTCATCAAGGATTTTTTGCAATCCTGATCGGGAAGCTATCATGAAAGTGAAACATTTCTTACAATTCAATGACTTAAGCAAGGATGAACTGGAATACCTGTTCGAGCGCACGCGCCTGATCAAGCAAAAATTCAAGTCCTACCAGCAATACTGGCCACTCACCGACCGCACCCTGGTGATGATTTTCGAGAAGGCCAGCACCCGCACCCGCCTGTCTTTCGAGGCGGGGATGCAACAGCTGGGCGGCTCGGCCATTTACCTCAATACCCGCGATTCGCAACTGGGGCGCGGCGAGCCGGTGGAAGACGCAGGCCAAGTGATTTCACGCATGAGCGACATCGTGATGATCCGCACCTTCGAGCAATCCATCATCGAACGCTTTGCCGCGAATTCGCGCGTGCCGGTCATCAACGGCCTGACCAACGAATATCATCCCTGCCAGATACTCGCCGACATCTATACCTACATCGAACAGCGCGGCTCGATACAAGGCAAGACGGTGGCGTGGATCGGCGACTCCAACAATATGTGCAACACTTGGCTGCAAGCCGCCGAGATTCTGGATTTCAACGTCCATGTCTCGACCCCGCCGGGCTATGAAGTCGAACCGGAACGTGCGGGCTTATACGGCCACGAACATTACGAAGAATTCAAAGATCCAATGGAAGCCGCACGCAATGCAGATCTGGTCACCACCGACGTGTGGACCTCGATGGGCTGGGAAGCCGAGAATGATGAACGTCTGAAAGACTTTGCCGACTGGCAGGTGGATGAAGACATGATGGCGGTTGCCGCCCCCGATGCACTGTTCATGCATTGCCTGCCCGCCCATCGTGGCGAAGAAGTTTCCGCAGGTGTCATGTCCAGCCCGCAGAGCGTGGTGTGGGAGGAAGCCGAGAACAGGCTGCATGTACAAAAAGCCTTGATGGAATATCTGCTGCTGGGGAAGATCAAATAGCAGAATAAATGTAGGGTGGGTTAAGGTAACCCACCATCCTAAATCGGTGGGTTACCTTAACCCACCCTACGAGTGAGAAAATTTAATGAGCGACATCAAAAAAGCAGTCCTCGCCTATTCGGGCGGTTTGGACACCTCCGTCATTTTGAAATGGCTGCAAGACACTTATCAATGCGAAGTCGTCACTTTTACCGCTGATGTGGGGCAGGGCGAAGAACTGGAACCCGCGCGCGCTAAAGCGTTGCAAATGGGCATTACGCCAGAAAATATTTATATTGACGACTTGCGCGAAGAATTCGTGCGGGATTTCGTGTTCCCGATGTTCCGCGCCAACACCATTTATGAAGGCGAATACCTGCTCGGCACGTCCATCGCCCGTCCACTGATCGCCAAGCGGCTAATCGAAATCGCCGCCCTGACCGGCGCACAAGCCATTTCTCACGGCGCAACGGGCAAGGGCAATGACCAGGTGCGTTTTGAACTGGGTGCCTATGCGCTCAACCCCAACATCAAAATCATCGCACCGTGGCGCGAATGGGATTTATTGAGCCGTGAAAAGCTCATGGCCTATGCCGAGAAGCACGGCATTCCGGTCGAGATGAAGCACAAGCAAGGCGGCTCGCCCTATTCGATGGATGCCAACCTGCTGCATATCAGCTACGAAGGCCGCCATCTGGAAGACCCCGCTGCGGAAGCCGAAGAGAGTATGTGGCGCTGGACGGTCGCACCTGAAGCCGCCCCTGATGCCGCCGAATACCTGGACATCGAATTTGCTCACGGCGACATCGTGGCCTTGAACGGCAACAAGATGACACCTGCCGCTGTACTGGCTAAATTGAATGAACTGGGCGGCAAGCATGGCATCGGTCGGCTTGACCTGGTGGAAAACCGCTACGTCGGCATGAAGTCGCGCGGCTGCTACGAAACCCCCGGCGGCACGATTATTCTCAAGGCGCACCGCGCCATCGAATCCATCACCCTGGATCGTGAAGTCGCGCACTTGAAAGATGATTTGATGCCGCGCTACGCCAGCATGATATACAACGGCTACTGGTGGAGTCCTGAACGCCGCGCGCTTCAAACCCTGATAGACCATACCCAAGCCAGCGTCAATGGCTGGGTGCGCGTCAAGCTGTACAAGGGCAATGTAATTGTGGTGGGACGCGATTCCAAGACCGATTCGCTGTTCGATTCCAGCATCGCCACTTTCGAGGATGACAAGGGCGCTTACGACCAGAAAGA
>PEUR01000167.1:0-1752 GCA_002780675.1 Gallionellales bacterium CG03_land_8_20_14_0_80_55_15
CGGTTTCGGCACCACCGCTTGTTCGGCATATCCACGCACATGCGGCTGGATCTCTTGCAACAATTTATTAGCCTCATCCAAGGCAAGCATACGCAAGCCACCCGCCACCTGGTCCAAGAGTTTTTGAAGTTTTGCCAGCTCCTCACGTTGTTGGGCATCCTCAAAAAAGGCATTCAGTGCCAGCTCGACGTGTTCCATATTCAGCAGCATTTCTTTTGCCAACGATGCCGTCACCGCACCCTGTTCGGTGCCGCTATAAACATTGATCAACTCTGCCATGCGCTGAGCCTCACCGGGTTTGCGACCGACCGCTGCGGCAAGGTTTTCGGAAAAAATCCGCGCCTGTTCCTGAAAACGGTTATCCAGTGTTTCCTGATTTCCTACCCCGCTTTGCCATTGCAACAATGCCATCGCGACCTCTTCGCCGATCAGGCGCGCATAGTCCGGGTCACGCAGATATTCCAACAATGCCTTGATCTGCTGGGTCAAACGCTGGGGCTGCCTGGACTTCAGCTTGTCACTCTTCAAGGCGACTTTTTCTACATATCCGACAAATCTGCCACATGCGTCCGAGTCTCCCGCTACGCAGCGTTCCCAGTTGTCTTCGGCTTCCTGTAATTGCTCACGCAATTCTTCCAGAGACTTCTTCTCTTCCAGCGAAGGCGCGACAACGTGATCGGGAAAGTAGCGACCCAGGGCGTAGTGCCGCTTGATCTGCTCGGCCTGCTCACCGGTTTTTTCGCTGCGCCCGATCAGGTAAAGCATCTCGAACAGTGCCGAGCGCGCATCTCCGAGATTATTCTTGCGAGTCGCGCGCATCCTCCGATCCATGCGCACCAGCAATTTACGCACCCCTATATCCAGCGGCACACCCTCCAGGCGCATGCATTCGAGGAGACCCTCTGCGAACCACCAGAATGCGCGATTTTCATCCTGCGCAACACAACTCAATATGACCTCTAGCGCCTCCTGCATCATGGGCAATGAGTTGACCTGATCATTTTTACGCCACAGCAGCATGAGTCCACGCTGGTATTTACTGTGCGCCGCCTTGAGCTTTGCCGGACAGTTTGCTGGCTGGACGATGTTCTGTATGCTTTCGGGTAACGGAATGTCCAAGTTGGGAAAAAACAAATCCTGCTCGAATGACATTTCCATACCGCGCAAATGTTGCATGGCTTCGTATTTCGGGAACAAGCGCAGCGTGGCATTATCTGCACCCTGCACCAGCGCATCCAGATGACGGTTTAACGCTGACAGCGCCCGTTGCAACACGGTCTGATAAAGCGGCGAGACCAGCGTGGGGTGGTCGGCTAATTCATCAAGCACCCGCTCTATTTCGGCGCAATATGCCACGACCCCGTCCAGACGTACCATTCTCAGTACACCCAGCAGCCGGTGCAATTCCGTACGCGCAATTTTCAGCGCGGGTGCGTTGACTTCAGGCTTTGCCAGATACTCCCCGATGCGAGCGCCCACCACGCCCAGCGCCTCGTCCAAACCGTACTTAACGGCAGAAAGTGTTACCGGGTCAAATTGGGTTTGTTTAGGCATGTTGGCTGTGACACTTCCATTGATCAGAGCTTAAAGCCCGCGACTGAACCCATCAGGCCAGAGGCCATGGCATTCACTTTGGCAGCCGACTCGGAACTTTGGCGAGTACCTTCAGTGGTCTGTTCGGTAATTTTCATGATGTCCTGCATCACGTTCGCCACTTCGTCCGCCATATCGGTTTGCACTTGAGTGGAAACC
>PEUR01000167.1:1833-4803 GCA_002780675.1 Gallionellales bacterium CG03_land_8_20_14_0_80_55_15
TTGGCACCTTCCACCACACCCAAAGTACTCTTTTCCATCGCCGCAACCGCATCCTGAGTATCGCTTTGAATGGTCTTGACCAAAGCACCAATCTGCTTGGTCGCTTCGGCGGAACGTTCCGCCAGGCGCTGCACTTCTTCCGCAACCACCGAGAAGCCTCGACCCGCCTCACCAGCCGAAGCCGCCTGGATCGCCGCGTTCAGCGCCAAAACGTTAGTTTGCTCGGTAATATCGGAAATCATATCCACGATTTCACCAATTTCCTGGGAGCTTTCACCGAGCCGTTTGATACGCTTGGAGGTGTCCTGAATTTGTTCGCGAATGGAATCCATACCAGCGATGGTATTCCGCACCGCCAGCGCACCCTGTGCGGTGACATCCAGGGTATGCCGACCCACGTCAGCCGCCTTGGCCGCCGCCGCATCCACTTCAGCAACAGAGCGGGTAATCAGTTGTACCGACATTTCGGCATCCCTGATTTCTTCTACCTGCTTCTGGGTAGCCAGCAACAAGTGCTGCGACAACTGCTCAGCATCCTTGGTCGCAGCACCCATCTGCCCGGAAGCCTCGGTAATCCTGGACACCAGCTTGTGCAACTCTTCAGCGGTGTAATTCACCGAGTCGGCAATCGCGCCGGTGATGTCTTCCGACACCGTCGCACGCACGGTCAAGTCACCGTCCGCCAAGTCGCTCAATTCGTTCATCAAGCGCAAAATCGCCCGTTGGTTCTGCTTGTTGGACGCTTCTGCCAACGCTGCGCGATGCCGCGCTTCAACCAGATAAAGCCTCGACAACAATGCCACGAAAACGATCAGCAGCACTGCAGCCAGCACCGCCACATAAGCTGTCCAGCGATTTTGCAGCGTACCCTGATAGGCGGTTTTAAGCTCTTGAGAACCCGTCACAAACGCGCCTTTTTTAGTCACCGACACATTATCGAAATACAAACCGGCACCACGCTTGGCACCAAACAGCGCCTGCGCCTGACTGATAACCGCGTAAACCGAGTTACGGTAACCTTCAAACAAATCCGCCACTTTGGCAACGGCAGGATCGCCCTGATCAAAACTCTCCAACAAATCAGTCGCCTCGTTGGTGTCTGAACCCAGCGCGCCGACCATCTCGTTGCTAACTGTGCCACCCAGCATGGCATTGGCATCCTTACCGATACGTTCCACCAGTAAGGCGAAATGGGTTGCACGTTCTCCGCCCGGCATTTTCGCAATCGCGACACGCATATCCGGCCCAACCTCTTCTACCGCTTCCACCGCACGCGCGACGGTCAAAAGAGCAGGACGACCCTCTTCAATATCCTTGATGTATTGCAGATTTTCCGTTACCACTGGCAATAGCTTATCCAATATGGGGCGAGCAGCGCCAGAGGTAGCAGGCGCCACATCATCACCTTGATTCAGCGCACTGATAATTTTTTCCACATCTGCACGCGCCTGAGGCAGACCTTCGATCGCGGTTTGCTTACCCTGCATCGCAGAACCCGCATCCTTCGCGGTACGCTGCGTCAACATGATCAAATCACCCGACAAATCCAGGTAATGAGCACCGTTAGAGACAGTGCGCCCATCCAGCACAACCGCCACCGCCCCAACCAACAGCGCCAAGCCCGCACCGCCAGCCAATATTTGTAACTGTTTGGCGAAAGGCAAATGCCCGATCAAGGGCAACGGCTTGTCGGCCGCATCGCCAGCCATCTTATTGACCGCCCTGAAATCCGGTAATTTAAGTTTAAATGCCATGTTTTTTACCCCCTAAAGATGCCGCTAAATGCCTATTTGCAAAAATTGCGGCTGTTCAAGCAGATCAACCACATCCAGCTTGCGCCACGTCACATCCTGATCATCAAAATATTGTGCTGCATTACTCTCGTCCTGCCGCCATGCACGCGCATCCCGCAAGCCCAGCACGCCGTCCACCAACAAAGCGGTATTAAAACCGTGACGCTCCGCGATCAGCAAGATACGGTTGGTGTTCTCACCCGATGCGCTACCGGTTTGCAAATAGGAGGCCATATCTACCACGCCGTATAAATTGCCCCGCACATTGGCCACGCCGCGAAACCATGGCTGCGCCAGCGGCACCATAGCCAGGCGCGGCAACGAGAGCACTTCGCTGATATCCGCCATTTCTACCAGCCAGTTTTGTCCGGCAATCTTCACCCCCAGCCAGGACATTTGACCGCCCATGCGGCCTCTATCCTGCATACGGTCACTCAAATTTTGCTGGAAGGCGCGTAGATCGAGTCGTTTAGACATGCTTTTTCAGTTAAAAATCAAGATAATGCAGCAATTTTGCCGAGCAGCTCTGCCTCATTGACCGGTTTGACGACATAATCTTTGGCACCCTGGCGGATACCCCAGATTCTGTCTGTTTCCTGGTCCTTGGTGGTACAGATTAGGATAGGGATATGCTGGGTCTCGGGGTCTCGGCTGATGGCGCGGGTAGCCTGAAAGCCATTCAGGCCGGGCATCACTACGTCCATCACGATCAGGTCAGGCTTGTCCTGCTTGGCTTTTGCCACCCCCATTTCACCGCTTTCGGCGAAAGAAACCTCGAAACCTTGTTTGGTCAAAACCTCCCCGATAATGTGACGCTCCGTTGCAGAGTCGTCCACCACCAGTATTTTTTTAATAGCCATACTCATGCTCCTGTTGTTGCTGTGTGTCTGGCGACAGCTTCCACCAGATTTTTTTTGTTGAACGGTTTAATCAGATATTGGTCGGAACCGACCAACTTGCCGCGCGCGCGGTCAAATAGCGTATCTTTGCTAGTCAACATGACCACGGGGATTTTTTTAAACTGCTGGTGGCTTTTAATCAGTGCACAGGTCTGATAGCCATCCAGGCGCGGCATCATCACGTCCACGAAAATAATATCCGGCAACGTATCCACCACTTTGGACAAGCCATCAAAGCCGTCTTCGGCAAGCACGACCTGGCATCCGGCCTGAGACAG
>PEUR01000129.1 GCA_002780675.1 Gallionellales bacterium CG03_land_8_20_14_0_80_55_15
AGGCGGTCATACAGCGCGTTCGGCAGGTGCTTAAGCAGCCAGCCGACCACGCCCATTTGCCACGGAATCACCGCGAAGGCGGTTTGCCGTGCAATGGCGCGAACGATGCGCCGTGCCGCTTCGGGCGCTTCCAGAATGAACGGCATCGGGTAAGGGTTGACTTCGGTCATCGCCGTCTTGACGTAACCCGGACAAATCGTCACCACCTTGATGCCGCTGCCGCGCAGCTCGACGCGCAACGATTCCAGATAGGTGATGGCGGCGGACTTGGAGGCAGAATAGGCACCCGCCCCCGGCAAGCCGCGAAATCCGGCAACACTGGCGATACCGACCAAAGTACCTTGGTGAGCTTCGCGCATCGCCGCGACAAACGGCTGGAAAGTCTTCACCATACCCAGCACGTTGATGTCCATCACCTGCTGGAAAGCGTCCCCATCCTCGGCATATTCGGTAAGCGTGCCGACGCTGACCCCGGCGTTGGCAATAACCACATCCGGCACGCCGACCCTCGCCATGAAATCGCAAGCGGCCTGTCGAAGGGCGGCGGCATCGCGCACATCCAGCGCGTAGCAATAAACCTGATCGGGAAATTCCAGCGAGAGTGCTTGCAGCAAATCAGCACGGCGGGCAAAAGCGGCCACACTCGCGCCACGCTCAAGATAATGGCGCGCCAGCGATAACCCCAAACCGCTGGACGCGCCAGAGAGAACGACCTTCAGAGCTATTTACTCTTGGCTTTTTTCTCGGCGGGATGCGCCTTGCGCGCCATTGCGATAACTTCATTCAGCACGCGGATGGTATCGGCTGGTTGCAACCCAGTAATCACATATTTACCATCCACCACCAGTGTCGGCGTGCCATTGATGCCGTAGCGACGGATCATTTGCTTGGCATTCGCTATTTTGCTGTTCACCGTGAACGATTGATAGGTCGCCGCAAACTTGTTGCGATCCACGCCGTTGCTGGCGACAAATGCGCCTATCGTATCCAGATCATATAAATTCGCCTGCTTTATGTGAATAGCCTGATAAATCGCATCATCCATCTGCTTTATTTTTCCCATAGATTCAAGCGCATAGAATGTTCTCGCCAGCGGCTCGGTGGAGTCGCGGAAGATCGTCGGCACGAAAGTCAGCTGCACATCGCTGGGCAGGGTTTTTGCCCAATCTGCCAGCAGTGGATGCAGATGGAAGCAGTGGGAACACTCATAGAAGAAGAATTCCAATACTTCAATTTTAGGGGTGCTGGCAGGCTGAGCCGGGCTAAGCAACGTGTATCCCTTGCCTTGTTGCGCTGCGGCGAAAGCAGTACCGACGAACATGAACATCACTGCAACAATCAAATTTTTGAACATCTTTTTCACTTCTTACTCCTTGAAAAAAGGGTGATTATGCCGAAAAACTTCCGACAATCAGTGCGTTGGAGTAGCCTCAAGACCAATTAGTTTCAAGCTGCCACGCGCGTTGTTCATTTCTTTCTCGCTATGGAATGGGCCTACCCTGACACGATGCCACACGCCCTTACCCGGAATCGTCACCGTCTGCACACTGGATTCCACGCCCTTCATAGCCAAACTGGCTTTCAGATTTTCTGCTTCGGCGGCATTGGCGAATGACCCCGCCTGCAAGTAGGTCGTTTTAAGGGGGGGGGCTGGCTTATTTTCGGCGGGTTTGTTTTCTGCTGGCTCGATCTTAGCGGCGGGTTCCGGCAAGGTTGTCGCATCCTGTTTGTCGGTCAACACCTTGTAAAATTCAAAGCGCGGTTTGGCTTCTGCTGCGAAAGGCACTGCTTGCACCGCCACCGTCTTGGGAGCAGGCACGGCAGGCTTAGCCATTTCTGCCGCCGGCTTAATCACTTGTTCTTTACTGACAAACGGGCTGGGTAATTTCAACAGATACCAAGCCAGACCCGCCGCCAAGGCGACACCGAACACCATGCCCAACAAAATGCCCGTCAACAACGGACTCCCCTTCCTGCCTGGCGCATCGGATTTATTGCGTGTCGGTCTGCTCATCTTTTAATCATTTCCACCCGTAAATTAAATCGCATAAATTAAAACAGATCAATCAAAACACTCGCCAAGGTCGGGCGATTACATCTTGTCCGGCGCGCTTACGCCCAGCAAGGCCAAGCCATTGCGCATCACTTGTGCTGCCGCCGTAATCAATGCGAGACGAGCGCACTTGATGGCCTCATCTTCCACCAGAAAACGCGAGGCATTGTAGTAGCTGTGGAACGCCGCCGCCAAATCCTTTAGATAAAACGCCACCAGATGCGGTGCCAAATCTTCCGCAGCGAGCTCTATTATCTGAGGATAATCAATAAGTTGCTGTAGTAAAGCCGTTTCGTATTCGCTGTCCAGCAAGCCGACGTTGGCCTGCAACAGGCTTAAATGCTCACCGCCCCACAGTTCCAGCACGGTGCTGATACGGGCATGGGCATACTGGATGTAATAAACCGGATTGTCGTTGCATTTGGATTTCGCCAGGTCAATGTCGAACACCAGTTGCGAATCGGGATGGCGCGCCGCGAGGAAATAGCGCGTGGCATCGCAGCCCACTTCGTCTATCAAATCGCGCAACGTCACATAACTGCCCGCGCGCTTGGAGATTTTCACCTCTTCGCCGTTCTTCAGCACCGTCACCATCTGGTGCAGCACATAATCCGGCCAGCCTTGCGGAATGCCCGCATCCAGCGCCTGCAAGCCCGCTCTCACGCGCGTGATGGTGCTGTGATGATCCGCGCCCTGTTCGTTGATGACGCGCACAAAACCGCGCCGCCATTTGTCGAGATGATAGGCTACGTCCGGCACAAAATAGGTGTAGCCGCCGTCCGCCTTGCGCATCACGCGGTCTTTATCGTCACCGAAATCGGTGGTGCGCAACCACAGCGCGCCATCCTGCTCGTAAGTATGGCCGCTGGCGATCAGCCCTTGCACCGCCTCCTCTACCTTACCGGACGAATACAGCGCGGATTCCAGCGCGAACACGTCGAACTCGACATTGAAGGCGCGCAAATCCAGATCCTGCTCGCGGCGCAAATAAGCCACCGCGAAATGGCGGATCGCCTCGGTATCAAAAATATCGCCCTTGCCGACAACGTGCTGATCGTCCGACTCCACCGTTTCCTGCGCCATATAGGCATTCGCCACCTCCGCGATGTAATCGCCGCGATAGCCGCCCTCCGGCCAGCGAGGATCATCTGGCGTAACGCCCTGGCAGCGCAACTGCACCGAGCGCATCAAATTTTCAATCTGCGCCCCCGCATCGTTGTAATAAAACTCGCGCGTCACCTCCCAGCCTGCCGCATGCAACACGTTACACAGACAATCGCCCACCGCCGCACCGCGACCATGCCCCACATGCAAGGGACCGGTCGGATTCGCCGAAACGAACTCCACCTGAACCTTGCACCCCGCGCCCAGATGCAGATGACCGTAACCTGCTCCCGCATGGAGTACAGTATGGACAATCGCTTGCTTGGCTGTCTTGGTAATGAACACATTGATAAATCCTGCACCGGCAATCTCGACTTTTTCGATGACATCGGACTCGGGCAAAGCGGCAATCAAGGCTTGCGCGATGTCGCGCGGCGATTTTCGCAACGGTTTGGCCAGCTGCATCGCCAGATTGCAGGCGTAATCGCCATGCGCTGCCTGCTTGGGACGCTCGATCAATACGATCGCGCCGACCTGCTCGGGTGCTACCTCGCGCAACGCCCGCGCGAACAATTCGGCAAGATAGGATTTGAAATTTAATACGATGGACATCAGGCAGCACCAATAAACATAAAATTCCCGCAACCGCTCATTTTCCCCCTCCCCCTCCGGGTGAAGATTGCAGCAGGGAAACGGGCATGACGGATTTCAAAAGCAGGGGGTCATACCGCACCCGCTTCAAAGAGGCGCGGATTATAGCATCTAGGCAGCATCCGTTTACTTCAGTAACGGATGCTGCGCAGCCCTCTGATAAATCGGGAATCTGTACACACGCCCCCTCCAACAGAGGAGGATGCCAGCCGCCTACTTCTGCGCCTTGACGATGCTCATGGCAGTGGCGACCATGGCGCCCATGTCCGCCAGATTGCCCGGCAGAATCAGGGTGTTGCCCTGCTTGGCGACATTGCCGAAGGCTTCCACATATTTTTCGGCGACTTTAAGGTTAACCGCGTCCATGCCGCCGGGCGACTGGATGGCAAGGGCGACTTGCTGGATCGCTTGCGCGGTTGCCGCAGCGACGGCCTTGATGGCTTCGGCTTCGCCCTGGGCGGTGTTGATCGCGGCCTGTTTTTCACCCTCGGAGCGCTGAATGAAGGCTTCACGTTCGCCCGTGGCGATATTGATTTGTTCCTGCTTGCGGCCTTCCGACGCAGCGATCAGGGCGCGCTTTTCGCGTTCGGCAGTGATCTGCGCCTGCATGGCGTGGAGGATTTCCTTGGGCGGGGTCAAATCCTTGATTTCGTAGCGCAACACTTTCACCCCCCAACTGGTGGCGGCTTCATCCAGCGCGGCAACAACAGCGCGGTTGATGTCGTCGCGCTCTTCAAAGGTCTTGTCCAACTCCATCTTGCCGATCACCGAACGCAAGGTAGTCTGGGCAAGCTGGGTAATCGCCACGATGTAATTGCTGGTGCCGTAAGAGGCAAGACGGGGGTCGGTCACCTGAAAATACAGGATGCCGTCCACCGTCAATTGGGTGTTGTCACGGGTGATGCAGATCTGGCTGGGGACATCCAGCGGCACTTCCTTGAGCAGGTGTTTGTACGCGACTCGATCAACGAAGGGAATGACGATATTCAGGCCGGGTGACAGCGCCGCATGAAAACGCCCCAGCCGCTCAATGACCCATGAATTTTGCTGCGGCACGACCTTGAGCGCCTTGACGATAAAAATAATGGCTGCAACCAGTATAAACAGTGAGATTTCCATGCTTTTTCCTTAACGTTTGCGGCTTAATGATGTTTGGGTTTGTGAGGTGTCAGAATCAGGGAAGCACCCTGTATCGCCTTGATATAGAACACTCCCTCGTGCGGCATGTCGGAAGACTCCGGCTCTGCATCCCACTCAGCACCGCGATAGGCCACCCGCGCCGCGCCGTTTTCGTGCCACGTCAGCACCTGCACTGGCTGCCCGACATCGAGATTGCTGTCCGCCGCCGCGCCGCCACGCTTCCCGTTGCGCAAGATAAACGTACCCGCGATCACGGCCAGCGCGCTAAGCGTCAATTGCCACGCGATACTCGCCTCCAGCAGCGCCGCCAAACCGCCCAACGCCATCGCAATGGCAATCATCAGCAGGTAAAACGTGCCTGTCGCCATTTCCAGCGCGAGCAGGATAAGCGCCAGCAAAAACCAGTAAATGTAAATTTCCATCCTGTCAGTCCGTAGCCGGCAAACAAAGTGTGTATTGGCCGGAATTCTGGTCACGCACCACCATGAGCAGTTTTTGCCGCTGCGCCTCTTCGACCAAGTCCTTGAACGAGCGGTAGCCGTAATAGGATTCGGTGAATCCGGGTTTGCGGCGCTGCATGGTGGTCTTGACCATAGAACCCCATATTTTTTCGTCTGAACCCCGTTCCACAACCAATGCCTCGACAGTTTCTACAATAAAATCAAGCGCTTCCTGACGCTTATCCGCTTCGCTCCTAGCGGCTGACGGCTTGACCTTGCTGGTTGCAGCTTTTCTGGGCGTTTGCCTTTCGGCGCGTTTTTGTTTCGCTTCCTGTTCGCGCACCAGATCGTCATAAAAAATGAATTCGTCGCAGTTTGCGCTCAACAGATTCGCGGTCGAATCCTTCACACCGATGCCGATGACGTACTTGTTGTTCTCGCGCAGCTTGGAGACCAGCGGTGAAAAATCAGAATCTCCGCTGATAATGACGAAGGTATCCACATGTGCCTTGGTGTAGCAGAGATCGAGCGCATCCACCACCATGCGGATGTCGGCAGAATTCTTGCCGCTTTGCCGCACATGGGGAATTTCAATCAGCTCAAAAGCGGCCTCGTGCATGGTCGCCTTGAATTCCTTGTAGCGATCCCAGTCGCAATAAGCCTTTTTGACCACAATACTGCCTTTGAGCAGCAAGCGTTCCAGCACTTTCTTGATGTCGAACTGCGCATACTTGGCATCGCGCACACCCAGCGCCACGTTCTCGAAGTCGCAAAACAAGGCCATGTTGGTAATTTCAGGTTGGGCTGCCATTTATTGTTTGCTCCTTGTTATGTGGATTGGCGCAAAACGTGCCAACACCACTCTCGATCGAAGCAGGACTTTAACCGAAAAAGTCCCCCTTGGCTGCGATAAAAACAAAGTACGCAGTATTTATCTGCGTACTTTGCTCAACCAACACTCAAGACGTACTGTGAAATTCAGACGACTGCCTTCTTGCCGTCTGCCCAGGGTGGCAACAATTTTGTTACCAGCCACAGCGTGATGTAAGGGCAGACAGAAATAACGCCAACCACAAATAAACTCTCACGGCCAAAGACTTCCGGGTAAAAGGTCAGCAGCCCTTTCATGGTCTTGGACAACTCCTGCCCGCCAATCACCACGTTCCAGCGCATGGCCAACACACCGACCATGATGGCCAAGCCACACAGGAATAACCAGTTAACCAGTCGCTTCCCATGCACTTCAAATATCAACAGCCCGGAAGTAACCGCCAGAACAAAAACGGACATGATCCATTGAATCGCCATACCGACCCAGATCGGCCCGGCGATCAACGCCTTCACGGTGTCCACCCCCTCGCGCGCCTTATAAAATATTTCCAACAATTCAAGGGCTTCGATCACCATCACGATGGTGATCCCCGCAAACAAGACATATAACAAACCGCGCATGGTTTCGTCAATTATCGGTGTCTTGCGGAACTTGGAGACGATCACATACAACACGATCAAAAGCCCGACCCCTGAAGCGACCGCAGACAACAGAAAAATGACGGGCATCAGATCGGACGACCACCATTCACGCGTTTTCAGCGAGCCAAATACGAAACCGACGTAGCCGTGCAAACCCATCGCACTGGGTATGCCGATCATGGACAGGATGCGTGCAAATTTATGGTCAATCGCCAGTGCGTGCGGCGAGACATCATCCGAGCCCAGGGTAAGCACGCCATAAACTTTCCCCATAATGCCGGTTTTAACCTTGGACATCGCGACAATATCGGCGCGGAACGCGAACCAGGTTTCCAGCAACAACAGGCACAGGTAAAACCCGGCAACGTAACCGAACGCTGCCATCGCCGAAGTCCAGTGTGGCGTGATGACCGCATTGAACGCACGGGTAGGCTGCCCCAAGTGGAATAGCAACGGCGTTGGTGCAAAAATCATGAAGCACAGCGCGGTCAGCAAGGCAAACCTGGAGACAGGCGCAAAGCTCTTGATGTTAAACACATGATACAGACTGGAAATAACAAACGCCCCCGCCACCAATCCGGTGATATAGGGATAGATTACGATGAGCTGACTCCACGGCACATCAGTTTCGTTTGGATAAACGTAACCGATGTAAGGGGTAACGTGGTCGAATACGTGTTCCATCACACCACCTCCTTATCAGTTCCCTTATAAAACACATTAGGGGCATTGCCCATTTCCGGCTTCAGCACTTGCACATGGTTATTGCGGATAAACAGGCTTACCGGGCTTTCCGGGTCATTACGATCACCAAAAATTCGTGTGCCGGTCGGGCATACTTCGACACAGGCGGGATTGAGTCCTTTAGTGATGCGGTGGTAACACCAATTACATTTATCAACCGTCCCCCTCGATTCATTGAAGCTACGCGCGCCGTAAGGACAAGCCTGTACGCAATACTGGCAACCGATACAGTAAGTCGTATCAATCAGCACCGGACCATCCTTAGCCTTAAATGTAGCACCCGTCGGACACACCTGGACGCAAGACGGATGCTCGCATTGGTTGCACAGCTTGGGTACAAAGAACGCCTTGTCCACCTTGACATTTCTATAGCGGTTATCAAAACGAAATTTGGTTTCCGAGCCGGTATTCTCAATATTTTTCGGATCGGACTGGCTGTCAACGATAGCGGTATTGGAGCCTTCCAGATAAACATAACGCTCGACCCAGGTACGATGGTGGTTGGCATCCATCTGCACACTGTTTTCCATCTTACACGCCTCCATGCAACGCAGACAGCCGATACAACGATCGGTATCAACCCCTATTGCCCATTTATGATCGTTCCAGTTGTAATCAGGCACTTGGGGCGGATTATTGACCGCCTCGGCGTATTGTTCATCATTTTGTTGAAACGCGCGGTTACCTCTTTCAGATACGACGGCTCCCACTGCACCACCCGCACCGACCAACGCTCCCGCGCACGCCACACCTTTACCCAGGAATCCCAGGAAATTCCGGCGTGACATCACAGCCCTATCCTGTTCCACTTGCGTATCTGGAGTCGTCATTTTTCCCTCACTCGATAATTTATTCATTTGCAACTCACGCTGGCGTAATAAGCCGACAAGTTCTCTATATCCAATGGGCTGAGCGTTTTCGCCACGCTCGTCATCACCGCATGGGTGCGGCTGCCATCCCGGTACGCCTTGAGTGTATTGGAAAGATATTCAGCATTTTGCCCCGCCAGATTCGGCCATGCCGATGAGCCGCTGATGCCCACAGAGCCTTTACCATAAAGCCCGCCGGCACTGTGGCAAGCGGCACAATTGGCCGCCTTGGCTTTGCCCAGTTCTGCCTTGGCCTGGTCGCCGCCGGTGACAACACAACGGGTGCTGGCAAAATAGGCCGCCACATTGCGCATATCTAACTCGCTCAAGCCTTCCGCCAGGGGAGTCATCATGTCATTTTGGCGTACGCCCGATTTAAACGTCTTCAGCGTATCAACCAAATAGTTGGCGTGTTGCCCCGCCAGGT
The DNA here is from genome assembly GCA_002780675.1 of Gallionellales bacterium CG03_land_8_20_14_0_80_55_15. Classification (GTDB taxonomy): domain Bacteria; phylum Pseudomonadota; class Gammaproteobacteria; order Burkholderiales; family Gallionellaceae; genus Gallionella. The sequence continues at coordinate 8,902 of PEUR01000129.1, forward strand.
TCGGCCATGCCGGGTTGGCGCTCGTCCCCGCCTCCCCGTGGCAGCCAACACAGGCAGCGGCGACGGCTTTACCCGCCTTGGCATCTCCCCGCAGGCTGGGCGGCAGATTAGCGAAAACGATCCGGGGTGAGTGCGGGTTGTGGCATTGGGTGCAAAGCTCATCACCACTATGAGTAGCAACGTCAATCTGACGCTGTTCAGTAGGTCGTCCGGCCAGCTTTTCGTGACAATTGAGGCAGATTCCGCGCATATCTTGCGGCTTCAACAGCAAATTTCTACCCGGTACGTTGGCGGGATGAACTTTATGTTCATGGTGGGTAATCGAGTTGACTTTATCCTCAATGGACAGCGGCATTGCCTGTTTGGACGGGTGGTTTCCTGCCGGACCGGTATGACAAACCTCGCAACCGGGGCCGTATTTATAGACAACGCCCTGAATGGCATCATTTCGGGTCGCCTTGCGGTGGATGCCGGCAGTCCAAACCTCATACTCTTTCTTGTGACATAACAAACAGGATGCAGAACCCTGAAGTTTCGGCACTTTGGAAGCGATCTCCGCTACCGCCGCACCACGGTAATGACCGTACTGATAAAACGAATCCGGTATTAAAAATGTCCTGACCGAAAATGCAATTAAAGCAACCACCACGATTAAGGCCAACAAACGAGCTATGTGTTTAGGCATGATCCCTCCATAATTTTTCCAGTCGGATAGACCAGAACAACTATCGGGCATCATGCCCATCAATTGATTTGCGTCATTGATTTATATCAATTGCGGACAGTTTATCGTGAGCGGAGACAAGGTGCTGAATACCCCTTTGCCTGGCTGAATTTTGCGGACAATCCGGCCTTGCTGTGGGAACGGCTGCGCCTTCCTGCAAGACCGCCGGTCACCTGCTTTTTTCACATAGCGCCGTACCTTTTCGCCAGGGATTATTCGGCATGATCAGCCGCGTGTCATATCACCTTGCCCGGATTCATCAGCCCTTGCGGGTCGAGCGCCTGCTTGATGGTGCGCATTAACTCCAGTTCAAGCGGGGCTTTGTAATCCTTGATCGCCTCGCGCTTGAGTTGTCCCAGTCCATGCTCGGCGCTGATAGTGCCGCCCAATCGCGCCACCACTTCATAAACGATGCGGTTCACCTGATGCTCTTGCTGTTCGATAAAGACCAGGTTTTCCGAAACTTCTGGCATCGAGGCGTTGTAATGAATATTGCCGTCGCCCATATGGCCAAACGCAACGATACGTACGCCTGCAAATCTACCACGCAATGCCGCACTGGCCTGGGTGATAAATTCCGCCGCACGACTGACTGGCACGGCGACATCATGCTTGATGCTGATACCCTCACGCTTTTGCGCCTCGCTGATATTTTTGCGCAGCTTCCACCACTTTTCGGCCTTCTGCACATCATTTGCAATGTCGAACGTCAATACTTCGCCGCCGAAATTAAGCAGCCCGTTACGCAACATGGCTTCGGGCGAATGTTGCAACACGTCGTCAACCTTGATCAGCAGATACCAGTCATACTTGCGCTTGAAAGGTTCTTGCGTGTCTTCTATGTGTTTGAAAACCAGATCCAGGCAATTGCGTGAAATGATTTCAAAGCCACTCAACGCCTGACCGCAGGTTGCACGGATATTGGAAAGCAAACGCACCGCCACTTCGGGACTGGCAATCGCCACACAAGCTGTAGCGGTCGCTTGCGGACGCGGAAAAAGTTTCAACACGGCTGCGGTAATAATGCCCAGCGTACCTTCTGCACCGATGAACAACTGCTTCAAATCATAGCCGGTGTTGTCCTTACGCAAGCTGCGCAGCCCGTTCCAGATACGCCCGTCAGGCAACACCACTTCCAGCCCCAATACCAAATCGCGCGCGCTGCCGTAACGCAACACGCCGATGCCGCCCGCATTGGTGGAAAGATTGCCGCCGATCTCACAATGCGGCGCGATCGCCGTCAGCCCTAGGGGAAACAGGCGATTAGCCTGCTCGGCGGCATCATAAAGACTGGCCAACTTACAGCCCGCCTCGACCGTCAAGGTATAGTTAATCGCATCCATCGCACGTATCTGATTCATGAGCGACAGATTAAGCACGATCTGCCTGCCCTCTGGTAGCGGCACAGAAGCGCCGCACAAACTGGTGTTGCCCCCCTGCGGCACGATGGCGATTTGCTGCGCCGCGCACAATTTGACAATATCCGAGACTTGCTGCGTGTTGGCAGGAAATACGACGGCAATCGCCTCGCCAGAATAGCGACCGCGCCAATCCTTAAAGTAGGGCAGCGCAGCCAACCCTGTCAGCAGCGCCTCACTGCCGACAATGGCGCTTGCTGCCGGAATAAAATCAGTATGCATTTAACGTAGCGGTCTTTTTAATGTCCATATCTGAAACAACGAAATTAGAATCTGCAAGGCCATGGACATACCCAGTAATCCACCTGCCACAATGACGATGATGGCGTAGTTTGAATCCATTTTTGTCATAAACCAGGAGGCGACATCAACGAACACTGCAAGCATCGGTGAAACCACCAGAAATCGTTTAAAGATAACGTTAACTTCTGATTGTATAAAGATACCGCCCAGCATGAAGAGCAACAGACTAATACCAAATAAGTGAATATGCGATAGCTTCAATAAACTGGCCATAGACATGCCGGTATCCACTTCCGCAAATTTATGAAGACCGGCGTAAGTGCTGAAATCCGGCAAATTCATGCCGGAACTTTGCACGTGGCAATTCAGACAGGTTTTTTGCAGGATAGGTTTGATCTCATGTTCAAAATGATCTTCTCCCGCACCATCTTTGAGCCAGGCGACCATCAAATCACGGTCTTCAATGCTGATATTCCCCGCCATTGAGCCACGTATCGCCGCTTCAAGCCGGGTACCGCTACGATTGCCGTAATAGCTGTCAGCCACATCGCTGATTGAAAGCCCAGGCTTTCCATCGTTCATTTGATGAGTGACATACAAATAAGAGGTAGCCATCAAATAGCCCAGCCCAACCAGCAACAAGAAACAGGTGTACAAGAGCTTCTCGCTAATCGTGCGATCATAAAAACGTTTTGGAACGATGTGTCCTTCAGGTGCGACCATGATAACTTGCCCTAAAAATGGCAACACTCTAAAACTCTAGCGGGTCAATGTCCAGTGAACAGCGCAATTTTTGGGCAGGTATATTATTCAGCGAAGGTTGCCAGGCATGTAAAAATTGCTGTAATTCGCTGCGACTACCCGACTGAACCAGCAGTTGTGCGCGCACATAATTGGCTCGACGCGCAAGAGATGCAGGAACTACGCCGAGGATTTCCACTGCTCTATTCAAGCCGACTGCGGCAACACGCGCCTGATTGAGATAAGCGTAAACCTCAGTCTCTTCCTTACTCTCAGCACGCAGCATGGCCTGATAGACGAAGGGCGGGAAACCGGCCAGTTGCCGCTCGGCGAGTTGTGTCGCCGCCCACCCCGCAAAATCATGATTCTGCAAACACAAAAACAGCGGGTGATCGGGAAAGGCTGTTTGTATCAGTACCTCACCCGGTTTCTCAGCACGCCCCGCACGTCCTGCCACTTGCATCAACTGCGCGAAGAGTTTCTCGCCCGCTCGAAAATCCGCACTGTACAAGGCGCTATCGGGATTCAACACCCCGACCAGAGTCAGTGCGGGGAAATCATGGCCTTTCGCCAGCATCTGCGTGCCGACCAGAATATCTACCTCGTGTGCCTGTATCTGCTCACGCATGATTTTCCAGGCGCGCTTGTTGCGCGTACTGTCGCTATCCACACGCAAGATGCGCGCATCGGGAAAGCGTTCCCGCAATGCGCTTTCTATCCGCTGCGTCCCGCTCCCGACTGGCTGCAAATCGGCATGGCCACAGCCGGGACAAGCGCGAGGCAGCCGCACTTGATAGCCGCAAAGATGACAGCGCAAGCGCTTATCCTTGAGGTGCAACACCATTTTCCCGGCGCAGTTCTTGCAATCTGATAACCAGCCGCATTCCGTACACATCAACACCGGCGCATAACCCCGCCGGTTGATAAACAGCAGGCTTTGTTCGCCGCGCTGGATTCGTAGCCCGATTTCACGCAGCAATTTTTCGCTGATACCTTCAAACATCTGCGTTTGCTTGGTATTGATGCAACTGATGGTGGGCAGACTGGCAGCCGCCAGCGCACGTTCGGTCAGCTTGAGTAAACGGTAACGACCATTCTGCGCATTAAAATAAGTCTCCAGCGAAGGCGTTGCCGAACCCAACACAATGGGAACAGCACATTGTTTGGCGCGGAAAATAGCCACATCGCGCGCCGAATAGCGCAATCCCTCTTGCTGCTTGTAGGAAGTGTCGTGTTCCTCATCCACCAAAATAAGTGCCAGTCTGGGCAATTCGGTGAATACCGACAAGCGCGTGCCGAGCACGATCTGCGCCGCACCCGATTGTGCTTGCTGCCAATTATGTAATCGCTGGTTTTCCGACAGACCGCTGTGCAGGCTCACCAGATCCGCATCAGGAAAACGATTGCGAAAATAGCCTTCAAGTTGCGGAGTGAGATTGATTTCGGGAACCAACAGCAGCACCTGCCCTGCCCGTTGCAACATCTGGTGCATGAGATGCACATACACTTCCGTCTTGCCGCTGCCAGTCACGCCCTGCAGCAGGAAGCACGCGTAACCCCGCGCGCGCACGACGCTGTCCACTGCCAGTTGTTGTTCGGCGGTCAAAGTGTGCGCATTCGCGAAAGTATGAGCGACGACCGCCCCTCCCATGGGAAGGCCTGGGGAGGAAATATGAGCTTCGCACGACTCGACCCAGCCTTGCTCCAGCAGCCATTTCAGTTGCGTGGCCGCTGTTGCTGAAATGGCTTTCAATTGCTGCAGATTACACGTCTGCGCGGCCAATTTTTCGAGAATACGCAGCGCAATCACTTTGCGTTTCGGTAAAGACGCTATAGCGGGGGGGCAGCCAGCCAGCCGATAGTGCAAAATCGGCTTAATCGTGATCGGCTTATCCGCACGAAGCCGCGTCGGTAATGCAGTAAATACCGCTTGCCCGATGGGATAGTGATAATAATTGCTGCAAAATTTCAACAACGACAGAAATCGGGCTGACAGCAGCGCACTGCCCGATAAAACCTGCAACACAGGCTTGATGCGCGTAGCGGAAAGGGGAGATTCAGCGACGCGCTCCATCACCACGCCAACCTTTTTCCTGGTACCAAATGGCACGAGTACACGCTGCCCAGGCACAACAGATTCATCCGCCGAGTAATCAAACAGGGTGGCTAATGGAACATCAAGGGCGACGCGAACAATGGGCTTTATGGGTGGATTCATCACGCTATCGTTTGTGAGATCGACAATAGCGGTGCGCCCTGCTCACCCGCGCTGTGAATAGCAGAGAACCGATCTACCGATGCCAGAACGGTTGCCATATCAACATTGAGCCATGTTAAAAATTCGACCGCCTCGGCATGTTGAACTGTCAAATCGTGCCAATGCCAAATAAGCTCATAGTGAAATACGCGGTTGCGTAGCAAGCGTAAGCGGTTCAATCGACGCGAGAGGGTTTTGCGCTGGCGCTCGTGACGCGGTGCATGGGGGAGTGTCTTGCCCGCAAGCCAAGGCCATAATCTTTGGCCGTATTCGTAACGCACATCAAATAAGCTGCACCAAAAACCGAAGCTCATTTCCGCCACCACAGCGCCCGGCGCAACCGGCTTCCGATTTCGCTTGAGCAGATTAACGGCATCTTGAATCGACTGCGCTTCGCGTTGATCAAAAGGAAATGTGGCGTACCAATCTTCATGTCCCGTATGCTGCCACAGTGCAGAATGCAAAGTATTTCGGAGCGTTACTTCCAGCAAGTTGAGCACGGGATAAAGCGCTTCACATAGCTGGATATTCCAAAGATAACGCTGCAAAATATGTTCCGCCGATTCGCTACGGCCAGTACGCCGGTATCCAGTCAAACGATCCGCTGACAGCGCGCCAACGAGGGACTTTAACTCCATCTAGTCATCTCCAAATAATTGCACCACGGTCACAAGGAAGTTATAATAAGCGCGCAGTCCCTGGGCCATTCCTCTCCCCACCTTCGGGTAGGTGATGAATCTGGGGTTTTTCGTTTATGGCCTGATAAAACGATTACATCTGGATCGTAGCTTCCGTCAATCGCATCAACACAAAGCCTTAAAAATATTAAGCACTTTGCATCTCGGCTACTGTTCTTGTTACGTGAGCGTGTTTGCGAACAGTTTTGAATTCAGCGACGATGTCTTCAATGTCAACCTGTTGCGCGGCAAGCATTTGCTCCAGGATATTACTTACCTTCTTTAGCGCCGCAATGTCTGTATCAACTTGACCTTGCGTCGGAATGAAGTAACCTACCGTCTGACCATGACGATTTACTGCCACAGGCACACTGGAGGCAATGTACTCCGCCAGGTCCGCCCTGAATTCTCGAATGCCAACCTTTGTTGTTTCCATGATGATTGCCTCCCGTCTCTCGAACTCTCAAGCTGATTTGTGTACACATAATAGGTCACAACCCAACTTGATGCAATATCCAAGGCGGGATACCACATAACGCTGCTCCAGAAACTCAATAAAATTCAATGCTTCGCGTGCTGCCTGCACCGGTCAATATCGACTGTGCTGATAAATGTTTTCGGCTAGAGACATGATATTTATTCCTCCAATACCGTGTATTGGTACACTATCAAAGGGGGCAGACTCGATTGATTCTGAACTTTTCAGATTTTCTATCCCCACCCCTTACCTTCGGTTCAACGCGTCTGTCCAATTTCTTTTGGATGCGTTGCTTGAACCGATCATTTCCCAAAACCCATGCTTTATTGGTCGCTTCTCTTATCTCGGTGATGCTCTTTTCCGGTATCCGATGCTTGAATAGCTGGCGGTAGGCCGCCTGCCGCTCTTCGTCCGTTTTGCCCAGTCGCAGATATTCGATATGCGGCGTAACCAGTTCATTCGGCTGCCCCATTGCGTTGTGGCGATAGCTCGACCAGGGATACTCGGACGGATGCGCAACCATGTCCGCTCGCACCGGATTTAACTCGATGTAGCGCATGCAGGTCAACAAATAATATTCGCTATCAATCAAGGTGGCTTTGTAACGACCTTCCCACAGTGTGCCGGTGCGCTGGTAGCAGTAGTTATAATACTGAACATAGTATCTCCCCAGCATTTGCATGGCTTTGGGCATGCTTTGCGCTTCATGCGGGTTGATCAGCAAATGGACGTGGTTGGTCATCAGCACATAGGCATGAATATCACAGCCGTGCGTGGCGCAGGCTAGCTGGAGCTTTTCGAGATAGAACTGGTAATCGGCATCAGCACAGAATATCTCAGTGCGATTGTTACCACGAAGAATGACATGTTGCGGTTGGCTGGGTATGACGAATCTGGGTAAACGCGCCATTTTTCACTTCCGGTATCACGATGGTAGCAACTATACAACGCGTTCATTTAAATATCAATCGAGTCTGACCCCATTGATTCTGCGGCGTCGACTACCGTCTTGAGGTTGTCGTAGATCAGGCGCGCGGGCGCGCCACCGAAGAAGGCAAAGGCGCGACTGTGGGCATCGAGCACCATTTCCTGCATTTCTCTGGGGTAGGCCACGACAAACATCTGGCGGCTATAGGCCATGCGGAAGTGTGCCACTTTGATGGTCTGAAACACCCCGCCCAACTCGACTTGCTCCTGGCTCCAGTCGAACTGGCAGGCATCGCCTGGCTGGAATAGCATCGGCACGAAGGCTTCAGTTAGCTTGGGGCCAGTGTTGCCGGATTTCCAGCGTTTAACAAAGCGCTGGACACTGTCATAAGCGCCGATATAACCGATTTCCTGCAAGCCTTCAAATAGCCGATGCGCACTACGGCGGCGTGGCCGTGGAAGCTTCGATTCTTCCAGCAGCCATTGAGTTAGCTGTTCTGCAAATTGACCCAGCTTCGGCGAGGCTGGTTGCAGCCGCTCGTATTTGGGTTCTTCAACGGTATTGAGATGCTTGCGCACCGTTGGTCGGGATATGCCCATGTCGCGGGCGATTGCCGTGATCGTTTGCTTTTGCACCGAATGTCGTCGGCGGATTTCATAAATGATGTCCATATAAAACACTCCAGATACCCCCGGCTCAAAAGCCGGATGGTTACATACTGAGGTGGAAACTATTGGACGCTGTTTCCACCTCTAATCTGGAAAGTGTTGCACGCTGTTTGACATCTACTCTAAAATTATCACGATACATAGGTCAAAGCGATATATGGGATGCCATGTTCAGGCGCCGCTTCTAGCCGGTCACGATCATCAGCGTTCTTGCGGGGTATTTTACACTTCGACCGACGGTAAAAAGCAGTCGTTTGAGATTCTCACTTGTCTAATTTTTCAGCCTGACGGATTGCTGACGGTCGCGACGGACTGTCCCAGACCCGAAGAACGTTCACCATGAAGATCAGTTCATCGGCCATACCAGTCGGTCGCGCCTCCTGAATTCAATTGATTATGGACGACCGCTTTATGGCAGGCAGACAGTTAGCGAGATGCCATATCTGCAGCGTGCTAATAGCCGAACTTCAACTTGATATTCCATTTGTTTCGCGGCAAGGGTTCTGGATGATTGCCATTGCGGACGCTGGCGATTTTCTGAAAATACTGTCGGTGCAGCCCGCCAAGATGTCCGGTTTCAATTTTTCGAGTCGTCACTTTTGGCCCATAATCCAGATTAAGAGCTGACCAGTTTCCCCCACTCCTTTAGACCTACAACTTTGGCAAGGATT
>PEUR01000013.1 GCA_002780675.1 Gallionellales bacterium CG03_land_8_20_14_0_80_55_15
TGCCGCCGCTGTGTAAGCTCTATCGGGACAAGGGCGTGGAATTGCGCGGCGACGCGGCGGCGCGCGCCATCGTCGCGCAGATGAACAGGGGTTATTCATTGGCAAGTTCTACCCCCATCCCCCCTCCCCTTCAAGGGGAGGGTCGGGGTGGGGATGGGGTAATAATTTTTGATATGGCAGCCGCGACTGAGGAAGACTGGCGCACCGAATACCTCGCACCGATCTTGAGCGTGCGCGTGGTCGCCGACCTGGATGCGGCCATAGACCACATCAACACCTACAGCTCGCAGCACACCGACAGCATCGTCACCGAAAACTACAGCCGGGCGATGCGCTTCCTGCGCGAAGTGGATTCAAGCAGCGTGATGGTAAACGCCTCAACGCGCTTCGCCGATGGCTTTGAATACGGGCTGGGCGCGGAAATCGGCATATCCACCGACAAAATTCACGCGCGCGGCCCAGTCGGCATGGAAGGTCTGACCTCACAAAAATACATTGTGCTGGGCAGCGGACAGATCAGAACTTAAGCCGTCATTGGTAAAACAACTGAATAAAACGACACAGAATAACGGAGAAAAAATGAGCCAAATTATCGAAGTAAAAGTACCGGACATCGGCGATTACAAAGACGTTGCCATTATCGAAGTCTCGGTAAAAGTCGGCGACAGCGTCGAAAAAGAACAGTCGCTGATTACGCTGGAAACCGACAAGGCGGCGATGGAAGTCCCCAGCACCGCCGCTGGCGTGGTGAAAGAACTGAAGGTCAAGGTCGGCGACAAAGTCTCGGAAGGGGCGATTATTCTGACACTTGAAAAATCCCCCCCTACCCCCCCTTTTACAAAGGGGGGAGATTCATCTACTGACGCACATACAGCATCAACCAACCCTTCCGACCCCACCCCACCCTTTGCAACAGCGGGGCTGGGGGACGATAGCCACTCGACGCGAGCCACTTCAGTTACCGCCCCCCCCTTTGAAAAAGGGGGGTTGGGGGGGATTCCTGGTGACATTCACGCCGAAGTCGTGGTGTTAGGGGCGGGCCCCGGCGGCTATACCGCCGCGTTCCGCGCTGCCGATTTAGGCAAACAGGTGATATTGATCGAGAAGCATTCCAGCTTGGGCGGCGTGTGCCTGAATGTCGGCTGCATCCCGTCCAAAGCCTTGCTGCATGTCGCCAAAGTCATCTCGGAAGCGGAGGAAGTCTCACATCACGGCGTGACTTTCGCCAAGCCGGAAGTGGACATAGACAAAATCCGGGGTTGGAAGGAAGGCATTGTCGGTCGTCTCACCGGCGGCTTGAAGCAACTCGCCAAACAAAGAAAAGTTCAAGTTATTCAAGGACTTGCAAAATTCACCTCCGCGAACTCGATTTCCGTGCAAACACCGGAAGGCGAGAAGATCGTTACCTTTGACAACGCCATCGTCGCGGCGGGCTCAAGCGTGGCGCGCATCCCCGGCTTCCCCTACGATGACCCGCGCATCATTGATTCCACTGGCGCGCTGGCCTTGCAAGACGTACCCCGCCGCCTGCTTATCCTGGGCGGCGGCATCATCGGGCTGGAAATGGCGACCGTTTATGACGCGCTGGGCAGCAAGATTTCCGTGGTCGAACTGATGGATCAACTGATTCCGGGTGCGGACAAGGATATGGTCAAGCCGCTGCACAGCCGCATTGCCAAACGCTACGAGGCGATTTACCTGAAGACCCGTGTCACTAAAATCGAAGCCCTCGCGGCGGGCTTGCGCGTCACTTTTGAAGGCGAACAAGCCCCCGAACCGCAACTCTACGACCGCGTGCTGATGGCGGTCGGTCGCCGTCCGAACGGTCGTGAGATCGGCGCGGAAGCGGCGGGGTTGACCGTCAATGAGCGCGGTTTCATTCCGGTGGACAAGCAGCAGCGCACCAACGTGCCGCATATTTTCGCCATCGGCGACATCGTCGGCGACCCGATGCTGGCGCACAAGGCGGTGCATGAAGGCAAAGTCGCGGCGGAAAATATCGCCGGACACAAGGCGTTTTTCGAGCCGCTGACGATTCCCTCGGTGGCCTACACCGATCCTGAAATCGCCTGGATGGGACTGACCGAAACACAAGCGAAGGCACAAGGCATCGCCTACGAAAAGGGCAGTTTCCCTTGGGCGGCTTCGGGGCGCGCCTTGTCGGTAGGACGCGAAGAAGGCTCGACCAAAGTGCTGCTCGACCCTGCCACAAGGCGCATTTTGGGCGCGGGCATCGTCGGCGTAAACGCGGGCGAACTGATCGCCGAAGCGGTGCTGGCACTGGAAATGGGCGCGGACATGGAAGACATCGGCCTGACCATCCACCCGCATCCGACATTATCGGAAACCTTCTGCTTCGCCGCCGAAATGGCGGAAGGCACGATTACCGACTTGATGCCACCGCGTAAAAGATAGAACGTTATCGTTCTTTCCCCTTCAAGGGTAAGGACAGGATGGAATAGCTTCCCTCACACCCATCCCCACCCCTCCCCTTGAAGGGGAGGGAGTTACCAGGAGTTCACCATGAAACTGCATCAACTGTCGTTTATCACGCTGGTTTTATTGAGTTCATCCGCTCAGGCATTCGATTTGGGCGGGCTCAAAGAACAACTTGGGAAAGCGGTGCAAACGCCCGCTCAACCCGCCGCCGCGCCCACGGCCAGCAATCCTTCTGCCCTGTCCAGCTTCAGCAATAAAGACCAGGTCGGCAGCCTGAAACAGGCGCTGACACAAGGCGCGGAAACTGCCGTCGCGGGACTGGCAAAAGAAAATGGCTTTCTGGGCAACGACAAGGTGCGCATTCCCCTGCCTGCCAGCCTGCAAAAGGCTGAAAGCCTGATGCGTACCGTCGGCATGGGCAAGTACGCCGACGAGCTGACGACTTCGATGAACCGTGCGGCTGAAGCCGCCGTACCGGAAGCCAAAACCCTGCTGGTCGGTGCCGTGAAAAAAATGAGCGTTGAAGATGCCAAGGGCATTTTGCTGGGCGGCAGCGATTCCGCCACGCAATACTTCCGCAAAACCACCGAGACGCAAATTGCGGGAAAATTCAAACCCATCGTCGGCAAGTCCATGCAGAAGGTTAAACTGGCCGAAAAATACGACCAGTTCGCGGGCAAGGGCGTAAGCCTGGGGCTGGTGGATCAGAAGGATGCCAAGCTGGATGATTACATCACCCGCAAAGCGATGGACGGCTTGTTCCTGATGATGGCAGAACAGGAAAAGGCCATCCGCGCCAACCCCATGCAGGCCGCCGGAACGCTTGCGCAAAAGGTGTTTTCGGCGATCAAGTTGTAATTCTTACCTGAACACATCGCAGGGTGGGCTATGCCCGCTCCTTGACCATGACGGCATGACCGAAACCGCCAGCCTGTTGTCCTTATTTGCCAGCAGCTTCCTCGCCGCCACGCTGCTGCCGGGCGGCTCGGAGGCGGTGCTGTTCGGGGTGCTTAAAGCCTATCCAGACACCTTATGGACTGCTCTCATGATTGCCACGCTGGCCAATACGCTGGGCGGCATGGTGAGTTTTTACATGGGCTGGTTATTACCGCAGACTCAACCACTCAACCCTCTGAATCAATTAAGAAAATACGGCACGCCCGCCCTGCTGCTGGGCTGGGTTCCGCTGATCGGCGATGCGCTGTGCCTGGCTGCGTCTATGTGGGTGGCAAGCCGCATTGTTCATGGCACTCGGCAAATTTGCACGCTACTGGGTAATCGCACAGCTATAAGTTTGGAGGCGATGCGGTCAGCCACGACGAACGACGAACGAGCACATCGTTGGGCTGTGCTAACATTCCCAAATCCTTTAACTCCCACGATTAACCCCATGCGCACTTACCTCAATCTCATGCAACATGTGCTGGACAACGGCACACAAAAATCCGACCGCACCGGCACGGGTACGGTCAGCGTGTTCGGCTATCAGATGCGCTTTGACCTGTCACAGGGCTATCCGCTGGTCACCACCAAGAAATGCCATGTCAAATCCATTATTCACGAACTGCTGTGGTTTTTGCAGGGCGATACCAACATCCGCTATCTCAAACAAAACGGCGTAAAAATATGGGATGAATGGGCGGATGAAAACGGCGATCTGGGGCCGGTATATGGCAAGCAGTGGCGCTCGTGGCAAGCGGTGGACGGTCGGGTGATAGACCAGATCAAAATTGCCGTGGACCAGCTAAAACACAACCCCGATTCGCGCCGCATCATCGTCTCGGCGTGGAATGTGGGCGAATTGGACAAAATGGCACTGGCACCCTGCCATGCGTTTTTCCAGTTTTATGTCTCTGAAGGCAAGCTCTCCTGCCAGCTTTATCAGCGCAGCGCCGATGTCTTCCTCGGCGTGCCCTTCAACATCGCCAGCTACGCGCTGCTGACCCTGATGATGGCGCAGGTGTGCGGTCTGGAAGCGGGCGATTTCGTGCATACCTTCGGTGATGCACACCTGTACCTGAACCATCTGGAACAAGCCAGGCTGCAACTGTCGCGCGAACCGCACCCGCTGCCGACCCTGAAGCTCAACCCGGACGTGAAAGACATACTGGGTTTCAAATATGAAGATTTCACGCTCGAAGGCTATAACCCGCATCCGGCCATCAAGGGACAAGTGGCGGTATGAGCTCAATCCTCAATCCTCAATCCTCAATCCTCAATCCTCAATCCTCAATCCTCTCCATCATCGTCGCGATGGCGAAGAATCGCACCATCGGCATCCACAACACGCTGCCGTGGCGCTGTCCGGAGGACCTCAAGCACTTCAAGGCGCTGACCATGGGGCATCACATCATTATGGGGCGCAAGACATTCGACTCCATCGGCAAGCCCTTACCCGGTCGCACCACGGTGGTGGTGACGCGAGATCGTCAATTACAAATCGCGGGCTGTTTAATGGCGCATACACTGCGGGAAGCGATCCAGCTCTGCGCCAACGACAGCCAGACTTTTATCGTGGGTGGCGCCGATATTTACTCGCAATCTATTGATTTTGTTGATTATTTATATATAACCGAAATCCAGCTCGATGTTGAGGGGGATGCGCATTTCCCGGCATTCGATACCGAAAAATGGCAGGAAGTCGCGCGCGAAGTTTGCCACCAAACGTTACCGCAATCGCTGGAATACCACTTCGTGACTTATCATCGCAGGAAACAGGACTGATGTTCGAGCTACCCTCCTTATGGAATCTGCTCATTTCCACCGTGGTATTCTTTGTGGCAGTCGGGTATCTCAGGCGCACCCTGGACGAACAAGGCATCCCCAGCGGCACTACACGCGGTCTGCTGGTATTTGTGCTGGCTTACCTGATTGCCTGG
>PEUR01000178.1 GCA_002780675.1 Gallionellales bacterium CG03_land_8_20_14_0_80_55_15
GCTGGCAGGACAGTAAATATTATACTACAATTGCCGGCGTTATTGGTATAACATATTGATTATTAACAATACTTTTAACTAATCCCTATGGGTTTAAGCGTTATTCCGGGTTTCCCACATCTCCAATTTTCCCAGACATCTAACCTCCGCTGTTTTGATAGACCAACATTGGGTCAGGTTAAATACCGCCTTTTCTTTACTTTCAAACAAGTGTTTGATATGTTGCGCGCAGCGATCCGGCTTGAAGGCTGGATTTAATCCGACACCCTTCGGCGCGCTGCATCATAAGCCAGCCGTTTTTCATCATGGAAAGCAACATGAATACATTGTCCAAGCTGTTTGTTCCGACCCTGCTGTTGATGGCCTTGCTTGCCGGGTGCAGCAAAGGGGACGGTAAGCCTCCTGCAGGCGGACCCGGTGCGGCTATGCCGCCGCCGGAGGTGGATGTGATTACCGTGGGATTGGGCAGTGCGACACTGACGCAGGATTTGCCGGGACGCTTGCAGGCATATCGCACCGCAGAGGTGCGGGCGCGGGTCGAGGGGGTGATAGAAAAGCGCTTGTTTGAAGAAGGTTCTGAGGTCAAGGCGGGTGCGCCGCTGTTCGATATTGACGCGCACACTTATCAGGCGACTGCCGCTGCGGCCAGAGCCGATCTGGCGGTGGCGCGGCAAACGGTGGCGCGCTACCAGCCGTTGCTGGCGATCAAGGCGGTCAGCCAGCAGGAGTTTGATGTGGCAACAGCCCGCGTCAAACAGGCGGAAGCCGCCTTGGCGCGTGCCGATGAGGACGTGCAGAACGCCCGCGTACCCGCCGCTATTTCCGGGCGTATTGGTCGCACGCGGGTGACGGAAGGCGCGCTGGTCGGCAAGGGCGAGGCGACGCTGCTGGCGACCATCGAACAACTCGATCCGATTTATGCCAATTTCACGCAGTCGGGCAGTGAGTTGCTGCGCCTGAAACAGGCTATCCGTGCAGGCAAGCTCAAGCGCGCGGGGGCGGCCAAAGTGGAATTGCGGCTCGAAGACGGCAGTGTCTATCCCTACGCAGGGAAGATTTTCTTCACCGATCAGGCGGTTGATCCGGCCACCGGCTCGGTGTCGTTGCGCGCCGAATTTGCCAATCCGCAGCGTGAACTGCTGCCGGGCATGTTCGTGCGCCTGCGCTTTTCTGAAGCACTCGCCGAGAATGTGGTGCGCGTGCCGCAGCGCGCCGTGCAGTCGGGCGCGCAGGGGCAATTTGTGATGCTGGTGGGCGCGGAGGGCAAGGCCACGCCGCAGCCGGTCAGGACGGGCGCGATGGCGGGTACGGATTTCATCATCACGGACGGATTGAAGGGCGGCGAGCAGGTGATCGTGAATGGCTTGCAAAAGGCGCGTCCCGGCACGGTGGTCAAAGCGGTGCCGTGGGATGCCACCGCGCCCCTGTTGCCAGCCCCTTCCTCCGCAGCAAAACCCGCAAAATAGGTCAGCCATGTTCGCTAAATTTTTTATTGACCGCCCTATTTTTGCCTGGGTGATCGCGCTGATTATTTTGCTGGGCGGCGCGCTGGCATTGAAAAATCTGCCCGTTTCCCAGTATCCGTCGGTCGCTCCCCCCGCGTTGACGATCAGCGTCAATTATCCCGGCGCTTCGGCGCAAGTCATCGAAGAAACGGCAGTGGCCTTGCTCGAACAGGAAATGAACGGCATCGAGCATCTGCTGTATATGGAATCGGCATCCGAGCTGGGTACGGGCAGCATCACGCTGACTTTCGAGGCGGGTTCCAATCTGGATTTGGCCTCGGTCGAGGCGCAAAACCGCATTAAACGCGGCGAGGCGCGACTGCCTGAGGAGGTGCGGCGGCTGGGCATCGTCGTGACCAAGACAGCGCGCAATTATGTGATGTTTGTCGCGTTGTTTTCACCCGACAAAAGCCTGAACGATGTCGCGCTGGGCAGTTATGCCACGGCGAATGTGATTGACAGTCTGCGCCGCGTGCCGGGGGTGGGCGAGGTGCTGCTATTCGGCACGGAATACTCGATGCGGCTGTGGCTCAAACCCGACAAGTTGCAGCATTACAACGTGTCGCCTGCCGATGTGTCGGCGGCGGTGCGCGCGCAGAATTCGCAACTGGCGACCGGCGAGCTGGGGCAATTACCTTCCGCCGCCGGACAGGAACTCAACGCGGTGATCGTCACCCGAGGCCGTCTTTCCACACCCGAGGAATTTGGCAACATCATCGTGCGCAGCAATCCCGACGGTTCTGCGCTGCGCGTCAAGGATGTCGCGCGCGTCGAGCTGGGCGCGCAGGACTATTCCCGCGCCGCCCGCATAGACGGCAACCCGACGGCGGCGGTAGCGATTCGCCTCTCTCCCGGTGCCAACGCACTCTCCACGGTCAAGGCAGTCAATGAAAAAATGACTGAACTGGCCAAATTCTTCCCGAAATCCATCAATTGGGTGGTGCCTTACGACACCTCCAAGTTCATAGACGTGTCCATTGGCGAGGTGCTGAAAAGTCTGGCCGAAGCGCTGCTGCTGGTGGTGGGGGTGATGTTCCTGTTTCTCGGCAACTGGCGCGCCACCTTGATTCCCGCCATCGTCATTCCGGTCGCACTGGTGGGCGCGCTGGTGGGACTCTATCTGCTGGGCTATTCGATCAACGTGCTGACACTGTTCGCCATGGTGCTGGCCATCGGGGTCGTGGTGGACGATGCCATCGTGGTGGTGGAAAACGTCGAGCGCATCATGTCCACCGAAGGCTTGCCGCCCAGAGAGGCGACCCGCAAGGCCATGGATCAGATCGTCGGCGCGATTGTCGCCATCACCTTGGTGCTGATGGCGGTGTTCATCCCGATGGCGTTCTTCCCCGGCTCGACGGGGGCGATTTATCGCCAGTTTGCCGTGACGCTGGTGTTGACCATGATGTTCTCGGCCTTGATGGCGTTATCGTTGACCCCCGCCCTGTGTGCCACGCTGCTCAAGCATGAGCCGAGCAAGGGGGAGCAGGGCGGATTTTTCGGTGGGTTTAACCGTTTCTTCGCGCGCACGACGAACCATTACACCGCCAGCGTCGCTGCAATCACTCAAAAAACAGCTCGCTATCTGCTTGTTTATATTGTAATTTTTATCGCGATGGGCTGGCTGTTCAGCAAGTTGCCGGGCAGCTTTTTGCCGGAAGAAGATCAGGGCTATTTCATCAACGTGATGCAGTTACCCGCCGGAGCGACGCAGGCGCGCACGCTGGAGGTGCTGTCCCAGGTCGAGCAGTACTACATGAAGCAGCCGGAAGTCGAACACGTCATCGGCGTGGCGGGGTTCTCGTTCTTCGGGCGCGGGCAGAATGCCGCGATCGCCTTCGTGCGCCTGAAGAGTTGGGATCAACGACTCACCGCCGACAGCGCGGCACCCGCTCTGGTGAAGAAAGCCAACATGACCTTCTTCCGCATCAAGCAGGCGATGATTTTCGCGGTCAATCCGCCGCCGATACCCGAATTGGCGGCAGTCGGCGGCTTCGATTTTCGCTTGCAGGATAGGGGCGGCGTGGGGCGCGACAAGCTACTGGAGGCGCGCAATATGGCGCTGGGGTTGGCATCACAAAATCCGGTGCTGGCCGGGGTGCGTCCCGAAGGGCAGGAAGCTGGCCCGCAGTTGTTGCTGGATGTGGACAGGCTCAAGGCCGAGAGCATGGGGGTTTCCATCGCCAGCCTCAACGAGACCCTGCAATCCGCCCTCGGCGTGGCCTACATCAACGACTTCGTGCGCCAGGGCCGCATCCTGCGCGTACAGATGCAGGCGGAAGCGGACCTGCGCCGCACCCCCGACGACATTATGAAATTGACGGTGCGCAACAAGCAAGGCGGCATGGTGCCGCTGTCCGAACTGGCCACGCCGCGCTGGGTGGTGGGCGCGCCGAAGCTGGATCGTTACAACGGGCTACCCGCGATGAAGCTCGCCGGAGGACCTGCGCCGGGCAGAAGTTCCGGCGAGGCGGCGGCAGCGATGGAAGAAATTGCCAAGCAATTGCCGCCGGGCTTCGGCTTCGAGTGGTCGGGCACTTCGTTCGAGGAACGACAATCCGGCGCACAAGCTCCGCTGTTGTTCGGCATCTCGCTGATCGTGGTGTTTTTGTGTCTGGCCGCATTGTATGAGAGCTGGTCTATCCCGTTCGCGGTGCTGCTGGTCGTCCCCCTGGGGGTGTTCGGCGCGGTGCTGGCGGTGACGCTACGCGAGCTGCCCAACGATGTGTATTTCAAGGTAGGACTCATCGCCATCATCGGTTTGTCTTCCAAAAATGCCATTCTAATCATAGAGTTCGCACGCAAGCTGCAAGACGAGGGGATGAGCTTGATGGAGGCTACACTAACAGCCTGCCGCTTGCGCTTCAGGCCGATTTTGATGACTTCCATCGCCTTTGTCGTGGGCGTGTTGCCGCTGGCGATTTCCACCGGGGCAGGCGCGCAAAGCCGTCATGCAATCGGCACGGGCGTGATGGGCGGCATGATTGCGGCGACCTTGCTGGCAGTGTTTTTGGTGCCGGTGTTCTTCGTCGTGGTCAGGCGCAT
>PEUR01000058.1:0-6601 GCA_002780675.1 Gallionellales bacterium CG03_land_8_20_14_0_80_55_15
GCCGTCCAGGCGAATTTGCAGTAGATTTCCTTTAAGTCCGACAGACTCCTAGCAGGCAAATCCAGGACAGTGCCCTACGCAGCCCGTCGCGCTTGCGCTCGGCCAAACTCAAAGCCTGTCGCAGTTGACTGTTTTCCTGCTCGGTCTGTGCCAGACGCGCCAACGCCAGTTGGTGTTCCTGCCTTAATTTTCCGCAAAACATGGTGGCTTCTTAATTATAGTAAGCGATGGTGAACGGATGGCGAGACACTTCACACCTCAACACAAAAACCCCCTCACTGATTTCCCCGTACATCGCTAAGTAGTTCTTTGATGTCCAAAATCAGCACGATGTCGCCTTCGCTGGACATCGTGACCCCCGCCACGCCCTTGGGGCGGAAGGTGTCCAAGGACTTGATAACGACATCGTCATGTCCGGCAAACCCGTCTGCCGACAAAATAAAACTGTTACTGCCGAACTGCATCAACACGCCCACCTCGGGGTATTTGTCGCTCGCTTCCCAACCGATCAATTGGGCTAAAGGCAACACCGGCAATACTTCGCCGCGCACCACCATGGTGGCCTTGCCAGAAACCTGATGCAATTGACCTTGCGATACAGAAAGAATTTCGCGCACCATGGACAACGGCACGGCAAACGACTGCGATCCCAGGCGCAACATCAGTACGGGCAAAATCGCCAGCGTCAGTGGCAGGAATATCTCGAACACACTGCCCTTACCTGGCTCGGAATGTATGCTGATGGTGCCGTTGAGCTTTTGGATATTGGTCTTGACCACGTCCATACCGACCCCCCGACCCGACACGCTGGAAATTTCATCCTTGGTCGAGAAACCGGGCAGAAAGACCAGTTCCAGACACTGCTTTTCATCCAGCGTATTAGCCATTTCAGCAGTCAACAAGCCCTTCTCAATGGCCTTGTTGCGTATCACTTCAGGGCGCATCCCACGGCCATCATCCACGATGGTAATCACGATGTGATCGCCTTCCTGGCGCGCACTCAATTCCACGATGCTCTTTTCCGGTTTACCGGCAGCCTTCCGCTGTTCAACGGTTTCCACGCCGTGATCAACCGCATTGCGCACCAGATGCACCAGTGGATCATTCAGGTCTTCGATCATGGTCTTGTCCATTTCGGTCTCTTCACCGGACAACACCAACTCGACATCCTTGCCCAATGAACGCGCCAAATCCCGCGCCAAACGCGGATATTTTTTGAACAATCGGCCGATCGGCTGCATCCGCGTTTTCATCACCGCATTCTGCAAATTCACCACCAACATATCCAGCTGCGTGACGGACTGATCCAGTTCACGCAAAGTATCCGCGTCGTTACACCCCTGTAACAGGTTGGAGCGCAAATGAGTCAGGCGATTCTTGGTCAGCCCGATTTCACCGGACAGGTTGAGTACCTGATCCAGCCTGCCGGTTTCCACGCGTATCGTTGATTCCCTGGCTTCCTGTATGGGCACATCGCCATCTCGACGACCTATCGTCGCACCCGGCACATCCTCGGTGCGCCTGCCAAACGCCTTTTTCGTGGACTCTTCCTCCGCCACGGCCTCGGCAATTTTTTCAGGCTCGCGCGTGACACCCACCGCCTCAACGATGTCCGTGCCGACCACTGCCCTATACAGAGCATCCCAATCTACCCCTATCGTCTGGACACAAGAGACTGGGGACGGTGTAACGGGTGCTTTTGCCTCAACCTTAGCCACTATTTTTCCGCTTAGTGCCGCCTTCAAATCCTCCAGCATCTGCGCGGGTGCGGCGTGCGGTTGTCGGCTTTGGTGCAAGGCATCAAACATCCTGCGCACATCAGCGGTCGCGGCGAAAATCACATCCATCAATTCGGCACTGAGCGTTAATTTCCGGTTGCGCAGTTTGTCGAACAGATTTTCGGTGAGATGACACAACGTCACCAGCTCGGTCGCATTAAGAAAACCCGCCCCCCCTTTGATGGTATGAAAACCACGAAATATCTCATTCAACAGATTGCTGTCGTCAGGGCGTTTCTCCAGTTCCATCAACTTACTGTCCACGTCGGATAACATCTCGCCCGCTTCCAGCAAAAAGTCGCTCAACAATTCTTCCATGCCTGCGAATTCATTCATGCTTTTCTCCCTATCAGGATCGAGGATAGTGGCAAAATTGGCTGCGCCACTTTCAACTCACGCCTCATTCCCGATTAAAATCCCAAACTTTCCAGCAAGTCGTCTACCTGATCCTGGCTAGTCACGACATCGGCACGCCCGACAGGCTTGATGACGGGTCCGTTCAACAATCCGGAATATTCAATTTTCTTGTCCGTGGGCAGCGCGTTTTCGAGTAACAACGACAATAACTGCTGCTCCATCTGCTGGGTCACTTCGATGATTTTCTTGATGACCTGTCCGGTCAAATCCTGAAAATCCTGCGCCATCATGATTTCCAGCAAATAAGCATTGGTCGCCTTGGTCTGCCTGGGTATGACTTCCAGGAAGGCATGCGTTTGCAACGCCAAAGCCTTGAAATCTGCTACATCCAGTTGTTTATCAAACAACTTTTTCCACTGCGCCGCCAAACGGTTCGCCTCGGTTTCCATGTTTTCCACTAGCGGCTGCGCCGCTTCCGTCGCATTCAAGACTCTCTCCGCCGCCTGTTGGGTCAGCGTCGCGACATAATGCAGCCGGTCATGGGCATCCGGGATGCTGGAAGCGGCGGCTTCAATTGCCTTGTTCAACCCCAGTTCGCGCAGGGTGTCGTGCAGCGTTCGCGTCATCTGCCCGAGCTGATTGATAACCTTGCCCGATTTCTCCTTATTCGCATCAGACTGATCATTCGCAGCAGACTGGCTGAGACAGTGCGTTCCTTCTCCCGCTTCTTCCTGTGTATGCGCCGAAACGATGCTATCGAATAATGCTTCGAGATCGTCGGAATCCTGTGTTGCCCTATTGCTAGCCATGTCAGTTCTCACTTATTCATGTTTTGGAAGATTTTTTTCAGCTTCTCATCCAGCGTGGCTGCCGTAAACGGCTTGACCACGTAACCCGATGCGCCTGCCTGCGCCGCCGCGATGATATTTTCGCGCTTCGCTTCCGCTGTCACCATCAACACCGGCAGATGCTTGAGCTTGATATCGGCACGAATGGCGCGCAGCAATTCGATACCCGTCATGTTGGGCATATTCCAGTCCGACACGACAAAATCAAAGGCTTCCGAGCGCAATTTGTTGAGTGCCTGAACCCCATCTTCGGCTTCCTGCACATTCACAAAACCCAGTTCCTTGAGCAGATTCCGCACGATGCGGCGCATCGTGGAAAAATCATCTACCACCAGAAATTTAGTACTTTCCATACCCATGACACTCTCCTACATCGTTTGGTAGGGACGTATGGCAATACGCCCAATTACCGTCATCCAAGGGCGTATGCCATACGCCCCTACTTTCCTCAAGTCAGCAACGGCCTGAGCGTTGTTGACAAAATCATTGAATCAAACTTGGGAATGTAATAATCCACGCCCACCCGTGTACCCATCGCGCGATTCGCCTCGGAAGACAGCGAGGAATGCATCACCACCGGAATTCCGGCAAACCGCTTGTCTGTTTTAATGTTATTGGTCAACACATACCCATCCATTTCCGGCATTTCCGCATCCGTCAGAATCACCTGAATCTGGTCATGCAAGGGCGTGCCGGTATTTTGCGCGGCATCGGCGAGTGCCTTGAGTCTTTCCCACGCTTCATTGCCATTGGCAGCCTGGATGTGTTTGACCCCCATTTTGTCCAATACTTCGGCTATTTTTCGGCGTGCCACCATCGAGTCGTCCGCAAAAAATACGCATAAATCGTGTTCGGAATCCACGCGCGCCACGTTCCCGACAATCGCCTCGCCAAATGCGTCGGACAGGATTTGTTCGACATCCAGAATGGAAATCAGCGTGCCGTCCGGCAACTCCGTGATAGCGGTAATCAGTGACGACTTATCCGACATCATCCCTTCGGTAGCGCGCACCTTGTCCCAGTCCACGCGGATGATGCGGTCAACGTCCTGCACCAGAAAACCCAGAATATGGCTGTTATATTCCGCCACCATCATGGTTTGATGCCGGTCCGCCGGGTAGATGTTCATAAAGCTGGCCATCTTGAGTACCGGCATGACATGCCCGCGCAACGAAACGATCCCTTCCACCCCTCTGGGCATATTCGGTGTACGCGTGATTTTGCCCGCCCTGCAAACCT
The DNA here is from genome assembly GCA_002780675.1 of Gallionellales bacterium CG03_land_8_20_14_0_80_55_15. GTDB lineage: Bacteria > Pseudomonadota > Gammaproteobacteria > Burkholderiales > Gallionellaceae > Gallionella. The sequence goes on from PEUR01000058.1 coordinate 4,223, forward strand.
CCTTCACCTTGAACACATTGATGCCAAACTTTTCGTCGCTCCCCAAACTGAACAACAGGATTTCCATTTTGTTGGAACCCGCCAGATTGGTGCGCGCATCCACATGCTCCAGCAAACTGTCATCACCACCACTGCTTATCGTGCTATCTGTGTAAGTCATTTATTTCTCCTGGTTTGGAGTGCGCAGACACGTCTGCGCTGTGAAACGGCGGTGCTTGTCGCCGCACACTCCCTGTCACGCCAACAACCTTGCCAAGGTTTGCGACAACTTTTGCGGTTCAAATTTGGGCACATATTCATCTACGCCCACCGATTTACCGAGCTGCTTGTTTGACGCGCTGCTCAATGAAGAATGCATCAACACGGGAATGCCGTTAAAGCGTTTATCCGCCTTGATCTTGCGCGTTAACATGTACCCATCCATTTCAGGCATTTCCACATCGGTCAAAATCACCTGCAGCAGATTCTTCAACGGAAGATTGGCAGATTCGGCGTAATCGGCCATTTTTGCCAACTCAACCCACGCCTGACGACCATTGATGGCTGATAGATGTTTAACGTGCATCGCATCCAGCGTCCTCGATATTTGATTGCGCGCAACGGACGAATCATCGGCGAAAAACACCGTGCGATTTTGCTGGGTGATGGGTTGAACACTCTTGAAGATCAATTCATCACTATCGAAATGCCCCGTCTCGGCGAGCACTTTTTCCACATCCAGCAACATCACCAGACGCTTATCCTTTAGTTCGGTAATCGCTGTCACCATACCGCCCATCTCGGCCATCAACATGGCGGGAGGCACACGCATCGCCGACCAGTCCAGGCGCAAAATATTATCCACCGCCTTGACCAGAAACCCCTGAGTGTGGCCGTTGTATTCCGTCACGATCATGATTTCGGGCTTGCAATCCGTTTCCATCCGAATATATTTAGCCAGATTGATGACGGGAACCAATGCACCGCGCAAGCTGACCATCCCCTCGACCGCAGCAGGCATTTCAGGGGCGCGGGTAATCGCCGGAATGCGCATCACTTCGCGCACCTTGAACACATTGATACCGAATATTTCCTGGCGCTCAGTTCGCGTATCGCGTCCCAGCGTGAACATCAGAATCTCCAGCTTGTTGGTGCCGGCCAGTTTGGTCCGCGCATCTATATTTCTTAGCAGGTCAGACATTTCGCACTCCTCATTAACCCTCTTCCTCCGCTTCGCTCACCCTCTCCCGCCTGTAGCAGACGGCTCGGCAAGAGGGCTTTACACCTTGAACACATCCACTGCGCGCCGTACTTCGCGCGACTTGCCTTCCAGGTCATTTGCCAACCCCAATAGTCCTTGCGCCGCCGAAGCATTTTCTCCCGACATGGAAGAGACGCGCTCCGTGCTTTGCGCCAGATCGTGCGCGGCGGCAGTCTGCTCCGACAGCGAACCAGAAATCTCGTCAATCACATTGGCTACCTGGCTGAAACTTTGCTGGATCGTGACGATGGAAGTTTGTGCGCTTTCCGCGTCAGACACCCCCTGACGGGTAGTCGCCACCACTTTATCCATGCTGCCCAGTGCATGCCCCGCCACTTCACCGATCTTGGCGGACATCTGGTTGATCTCGTTGGTCGCATTGGCAGTGCGTTCGGCCAGTTTGCGCACCTCATCGGCCACCACCGCAAAGCCGCGCCCCTGTTCACCCGCACGCGCGGCTTCGATGGCGGCATTTAATGCCAGCAAATTGGTTTGTTCGGCGATTTCCTTAATGACTTTGACAACCTCGCTGATGCGCTGAGCATCTTCGCCCAAGCGCGACACTTCGCCTGATGCCGCTTCGATTTCGCCCGCCGTAGTCAATAGTCCGGCAACCGTTTTGCTCACCACGTTACCGCCCTGTTCGGCGCTGCTACGCGAACTGTTGGCGATGCGTTTGGCATCATTGCCCTGATTGCTGATATGCGCGGTGGAAACGCTTAATTCTTCTATGGCAGCCGCCATACTGGCGACCGCATCCGATTCGTGATTGACATTATCAGCGATGTGCTGTGCCGATCCTGCCAGGCTATGTGCCATATCGCCGACCTGATTCGCCTGGTTTTGCACCTTGGCTATCATCTCGCGCAAGGCAACTTGCATCTGGTAGGCATTTGCCAACAGGCTGCCGGAAGTCGGCAATTTATTCGGTTGATGCGAGAAATCCCCTGCCGCCATGTTACCCACGACCCGCGCTACCTCGGCAGGTTCACCGCCCAGTTGCTTGAAAACCGAGCCGATGGCGGTTTTCGCCAGGAACGCCGACAACATCAGCGACACCAGCACCCAGACGATCACCAGATTGCGGCGCTGCTGAAAATCTTCCTCTGCCAACACCATTTTTTCTGCGCTTTTGTCGG
>PEUR01000058.1:6732-7368 GCA_002780675.1 Gallionellales bacterium CG03_land_8_20_14_0_80_55_15
CTCAGGGTTTTATGCTGCTCCGACAGCGTATCGAGCTTGCTGACGAAACCGTTGAACTCGGGATGACTTTCAGCCAGTTTTTTCAAACCGTTCAACGCCTGAACATGATGTGTTTCAAACAGCTCCTGTTGCTCGATAAATTCGCCGCGATATTTATTTAATTTTGCCGCATCGCTGCCGCGTATCCACACGTCTTTAGCCAGCTTGACCTGTTTGAGAAAGGCGATATTCATACTGCCGATGTCGCCCATCACTGCGATGTCTTGCTCCAGGCGCAGCACATTGGTTTTTTCATCCTGCACCAGGTCATTGATCTCCACCAAGGCGAATATCGTCATCGCCAGAAACATGCCTAATGAAACCGATTCCAGGGCAAGGAATTTTCCTTTTAAAGTCAGATTATTAAACATTCTTCATTCTCCAAATTATCCAATCAAAACCACCCATCGCGCTTCCTGACTACACCTTGAACCGACCGACGGTCTTGCTGAGGTTTTCCGAGATCACTTGCATATTCCGGGTCTCATCCACCGTGCGTTTGACCACTTGATTGCTCTGCTCAGCCATCACCGCAATGCACTCAACGTTGCGGACAATTTCCTGACTGGCATCACGCTGTTGATTGATCGCGCTGAC
>PEUR01000058.1:7385-17598 GCA_002780675.1 Gallionellales bacterium CG03_land_8_20_14_0_80_55_15
TATTGACTCCCGCCACCGAACTGTTGGTGACGCTCAACACCGTGGTCACTTCGCTAATATGGTGCTGGCTGCTTAGCAAGGCACAGATACCAAGCTGCACCGTTTTTTCGACACGGTCAGATTGTTCGCTGATCGTCTGGGTTACGCCGTCAATCTGCGATGCTGCGTTCGCTGATTTTTCGGCCAGTTTGCGCACCTCATCCGCCACAACCGCAAAACCGCGTCCCTGTTCACCGGCACGCGCCGCCTCGATGGCCGCATTCAACGCCAGCAGATTGGTCTGTTCAGCGATGTCGCGTACTTGCTGCGTCATCTCGGTGATACTGCGCGTGTTGCTGACAAATTCGCCTACCGCACTGGTAATCTCATTGACCGCCCGTTCCACACTGGCAAGTTCCGCCATCATTTGTTGCAAACTAAGCTGCCCCTGATGAGCGCGATCCGCACTCTCTTCAGAAAGTTTAGCGACTTGCTCAGCACCTTCCGCGACTTGACTGATACTGTTACTCATCTGCCCTACCGCGCCCGAAGTGGTGCTGGCAGCGTCACTTTGCAACTGAATACTGTGGAATATCTGATCCGAATTATCGGTCAGGCGATGCGCCGTATTGGCGACCTGCCCGGCTTGACCTTCAACCTGACTGACAATCACTTGAAAACTCTGCGCCAGATCATTGAAAGCCTGCCCGGTTTGACCAATTTCATCGCTACTGCGCACCGTGACACGTCGGGACAAATCTCCGCTGTTTTGCATCGCCTGCATGGCCAGTTGTAATTCGCGAGCCGGACGAGTCATGAAACCAATCAGCCAACCGATCACCCCATAGAGAAATATTTGCACGACAAGCTGCATACCCCACATCACATAATTGGCCTTGCGTAGCACAGCAAACTCTTCCCTCATATCCAGCGTAATGCTCGCCGCACCATTTACTGTTCCTTCCGGGACGTTATGGCACATCAGACAATTGGTGCCGCGAAAACTCTTGCTGGCAATAAAAGGAACGACGACCCGCAGCGATTCACTATTTCCCTGGACAGACAATCTGGTCTGCACCTGTGCGCTGCGTAGCGCGGCATGGTCCAGCTCATCCACAGCTTGTTCGGCGGGCAACCCGGGACCAAACTGATCCTGTACCGGCTTGTTGCGTACCACGCGCAACTCATTGATTTTATTTGATGCGCCCATTTTTGTGACATACAAGGCACGCTGTTCGGCATCGCTGATAATGCCGTTAATCATCAACATATTCAGCCCGTTCAACACACCATCGGCAGAGATCAGCGCTTTTTCTCTGGCTTCATCCAGCACATTGCTTTCAAAACTGTTCAGTGCCATGCGTTGCGCCAGCACCAAAACCACCAGCAAAATAAACTGGATAGGGATTTGCAGCTTGTTACGGAGTGAGAGATTGCTCCACCAATTATTCATTTTTTCCTCGCCGATTTGTTTTGCACGGGATTCATGCACCGTGGTTACTTTAACGGCAACCCATGAGCTTTCTTTAGGTGAATAGAGAAAAGAAAAGCGGCCAACTCGATGGATTGATTCGGATCAAGCTGTAAAACGATTCGTGAAGGGGGGATATTTCAGGACAACTTGAGTTCCAAATCTTTGATAGGCATAGGCTTGGCATAGAAATATCCCTGATAAGCCTGACAACCACGCAATTCGAGAAATTCGCGCTGCTGCTCGGTCTCGACACCCTCGGCGATCACATGCAAACCCAGCCCTTTCGCCATGGCGATGATGGTCTGCACGATTGCCGCATCGTTCGGGTCGGTAGTGATATTGCGCACGAAAGACTGGTCTATCTTGAGCTGATCCATCGGCAAGCGGCTGAGGTAGGACAGCGAGGAATACCCCGTACCGAAATCGTCCATGGAAAACTTGATGCCCAACGCTTTTAATTCCCGCATCTTGCTGATGCTGTTCTCGACATTGTCCAGCACCAGACTCTCGGTCAGCTCCAGCTTCAACACTTCGGGTCTGATTCCGCTGTTATTCAACGCGTTGCGCACCTGGCTGACAAAAGCCGCCTCACGGAACTGGCGGGCGCTGACATTGACGGCAATGATGAGCCGGTTAAAGCGCGGGTCGGCCTGCCAGCAAGCCAGTTGTGCGCAGGCCGTTTCCAGCACCCATAAGCCGATAGGCAAAATCAGTCCGGTTTCCTCCGCCACCGGGATGAATTGGGCGGGCGAGACACTCCCCAACTCAGGATGAGTCCAACGCAGCAAGGCTTCTGCGCCAATCGGACTCCCCGCAGTATCCACTTGCAACTGGTAATACAGGGTAAATTCCTCGCGGGAAAGCGCGCCACGCAGCGCCTTTTCCAACTGGCTGTGTTTTTCCAGAACCGCTTGCATGGATGCATCATAAAAACAGCTGGTGTTGCGTCCTTGTGCCTTGGCCTGATACATAGCGATATCTGCATGGGCGAACAATTCCTCTTCACTGCGCAGGTTACCCAGGAAAATGACCAGACCCGCGCTGGAGCTGGCGTGGTGTACGATCGTACCCAAGGCATAAGGCAGACACAGTTCGTTGCGGATTTTTTCCGCGACCTGCTCGGCCTGGACAGCCGCTTCATTCTGGTCATGACTCAATTCGCTCAACACCACCAGAAACTCATCCCCGCCCATCCGGGCAACGGTATCTTCTGCGCGCACACTGGCCTTCAAACGGCGCGCCACTTCGATCAGCAACTGGTCGCCCGTGCCATGCCCCTGTGTGTCGTTCAGTTGCTTGAACTGATCCAGATCGAACAGCAGCAACGCGCCATGCTGTCCGCTGCGTATGCTGGCAGTCATGGCGTGGTGCAAACGATCCGAAAGCAGGCGGCGGTTTGGCAAGCCGGTCAGGTCATCATAATTGGCTTGCGTCCAGATCAGCTCTTCCTTGCGCTTCTTCTCGGTGATGTCGGAAAACTGCCCCACATAGCGGAACAGGCTGCCGTCAGGATGACGCAGCACGCAGATATTGAGCAATTTGGCGTGTAATTTACCGTCCTTGCGCCTGTCCCATACCTCGCCCTGCCAATGCCCTTTTTCATCAATGGACTGCCACATCTCCCGATAAAAATCCGTATCATGCTTGCCCGACTGGAACATGCGGGGATTTTTCCCTCTCACCTCGTCCAGCGTAAATCCGGTCAACTCGGTAAAAGCAGCATTGGTATCCACGATAAGATTGTTTTCATCCGTTACCAGCACGCCTTCATGGCTGGACTGATATACCGAGGCTGCCAGTTGTAACGCCTCCTCGTCCCGACGGCGCTGGGTGATGTCGCGCAGAATCGCCGTGTAGATTTTCTTCCCCGCCACTTCCACCTGCGAGATGGATGCCTCGAAGGGAAACTCTTCGCCGTTGGCACGCAAGCCTGAGGCCAACCCACGCACATTCATGCTGCGTGCCGTAACGCCCATCCTGCCAAACTCCGCCACATGCTGGCCATGTTCAGCCCGGAAGCGGAGCGGGATGATCTTTTCAACCGGCTGACCGATGATGTCGGCAGCCCGGTAACCGAACACCTGTTCGGCAGCTCGATTAAAAAGGGTAATGTTCTGCTGTTCATCCATCGAGATGATGGCATCCATCGCCGAATCTACCAGGCCGCTCAGCTTATCCCGATCTTGCTGCGCTTGCCGTTTAGCTTGCTTGCGCTCGGTAATATCCTGAAATACCACCACCGCACCAATTTGCGCGCCAGACTCACACAGTGGATATGCGCCATATTCGACCGGAAAACTGCTGCCATCCTTGCGCCATAGCACTTCATCAAGGCCGGAATGGGGCAGGCCGTCAGTCAGGGTGACATCCATCGGGCAACTTCCCTTCAGATAAGTCCTGCCGTCCGGGGCGCTGTGATGCACCGTGGCTTGCATATCTTTGCCGATCAATTCTTCCGACGTATAGCCCAGCATCCGCACGGCGGCGGAATTGATAAAATTAAGCCTGCCTTGCCTGTCCAGCCCCAAAATTCCGTTGTTGACTGATTCCAGTAGCAGCCTGCTGCGTTGCTCGGATTCGCTCAGTTGCGCATAAGAATGGTTGAGCCGTTCCAGCATCCCATTGAAGGCAACGGCCAGTGCGGTGATCTCCTGCGGCTCCCCTGCGCCGATATTGAGATGTTTGCTGCCATCCGCTATTTTGGACAAACTATCGCCCAGCCTTCGCAGTTGCCTGCCGAATTGCCGACCGAGAATAATCGCGGCAAACACGCCCAACACCCCCACCAGCAACACCAGCATAGCAACTTGAAATTTCAGCTTCGCCAATGGAGTACAGACCTCCTTTTGGCCAAAATCAACCAGGAGGCAGCCGCCGTTATCGGCTACCAGACCGACATCGTTGATGTTGTTTTGCTGGATAATCCTGGAGACGGCATCAACCGCCACCCATCCCACCATCAAAGCAGGTAACAAAGTAGCAGCCAAAATGACCATCATCAGGCGAGTCTTCAGGGATTTTGGCAGGATGGCTTGCAATATTTTCATCGGTTCACCTTAATGCGCTCATTTTCCAACGTGCAATCAACAGGATTATTCAACAACCTGAACGTAGGTATAAATCGTAAATTGAAACTTTCCCATCTGCTCATAACCACGCAGACGCCCGATAATCTGTTCGCTCAATTCATGGCCTTTGGACAGCAGCAAGTCACCGTTCTGCCCCGCCAAATCCTGCGAAAGGATCATGCCCGACTCCAACTGCCTGGAATGCAGCGCCACTTCATTCACTGGCGCTAAAACAACACTCTCCAACGCAAACTGTCGCACGAAAGCATCCAGCACTTCAGGGTCATAACGCTTACCTTTGCTCGCCTGAATTGCCGACAAAGCCTCTTCTGAGGTCAATGGTTTGGCATACTCAGAACCCATCAACAGCAGGTCATAATCATTTACCACCGCAAGGATGCGTGCACCCAGCGGGATAGCCTTGCCGAAGATACGGTCTGGATATCCCCCCCCATTAAAATGTTCGCAATGGCTGCGAATCAGCTTGGCCGTGCCTTGCAACGGCTCCAGCGCCATCAAGGCCATCTCGCCTCGAACCGGACTCTGGCTCACTTTCTCCCGCTCCTCGGTGTTCAACGTCTGAAATGGTTTTCCCAGCAGGTGATCAGACAGGCCTAACGTGCCGACATCCAGCAGCAAGGCGGCGATAAAAGTATCCTGCGCTTCCAGCGCACTCATCCCCATTTTCTCTGCAAGTACTCGCGCCATATCACCGACCCGGCGCGAATGCCCCTTATTCTTCGGATTGCGCATCTCGATCAAATTGGCAAACACCCGCACCGACATGATGAAGCTCTTCTTCTGCTTGTCGTTGGCGGCTTCGAGGGATTGCAGGGTCTGCTTCAGTTCGCTGGTGCGTGCCAGCACCCTGGCTTCCAGGTTTGCGTTCAGGTCTGTCAGTTCCTTATTCTGACGATTCGTCAATTCTTCCAGACGCAACTTTTCGCGCTCCAGCCGCTTCTGCTGCAAGGCGTGGCGGATAATCAGCACAATGTCATTATCGTCCCAAGGCTTTGATATATAACGATATATCTGACCCTTGTTGATGGCATCTATGGTCGCTTCAATCTCGGCATAGCCCGTCAACAGAATACGTACTGTATCCGGCCAGCCGCCACGGACTTTTTCGAGAAATTGCGCACCGTTCATTTCCGGCATACGCATATCGGAAACCACCAGATCAACGTGTTCTTGCGCCATGATCTCCAACCCCTGCGCGCCCCCTTCCGCAATCAGGATACGATAACCTTGGGGACGAAACAGTCGGCGCAGGGACGATAAAATATTGGCCTCGTCATCAACGAAAAGTAACGTCGCGGGTGTCTCCGTTACTGTTTCAGCTATTACATCACTCATCTTTGCTCACTTTATCTGAATCCCAAAAAATCCATTTGCAAAAACCCCGTCATTCCGGCCTGGCAGGGGTGGTAACTTTTCCATGCCCGTTAGTCGTTTTATCAATGGGTTATTTGGGTTAATTTCTGCCAGGTCTTCAGCTTCATGACGGTTTGCCGTTTGACTGCTTAATCGGTAGCCACACCCGGAAAGTCGTACCTTGCCCGACCGCGCTTTGCACTTCCATGCGCCCGTGATGCTTTTGCACGATGCCGTAGGATAGTGACAGCCCCAGCCCCGTGCCTTTGCCGATCGGTTTAGTGGTGAAAAACGGGTCGAATATCTTCTTGATATTTTCCGCCGCGATGCCCTTGCCGGTGTCGGCAACCTCCAGCCAAACCTCGTCGCCCCGCTGCCCGGTGCGGATGGTGATCGTGCCGTGTTCCTCGATGGCGTGTGCCGCATTCACCAGCAGGTTCATGAACACCTGGTTAAGCTGCGAGGCCAGACACTCGATTTCCGGCAACGCTCCGTACTCCCTGACCACATCCGCCTTGTACTTGATCTCGTTGTTGACGATATTCAGGGTACTTTCCATACCGGAATGCAAGTCGGAATAATGAAATTCGTCCGAGGTGTCAATATGCGAGAAATCTTTCAGGTTCTGCACAATTTTCTTGACCCGCGTGATGCCGTCCCTGGACTCCGCCATCAAGTCACGCAAATCATCCTTGAGAAAGGCGATGTCCAGTTGATCCCGGGCGGTCTTGAGCTTCACCCGCATCGCGTCATCGCCAATCGCAGTTTCCGCCTGCTCGTACAAGTCGAGCAGACTGAAAACATCGGTGACATATTTTTCCAGCGTACCCAGATTGGAATAGACGTAGCCGATGGGGTTGTTGATCTCGTGCGCCACGCCCGCCGCCAACTGGCCAATGGAGGCCATTTTCTCGGATTGCAATAGCTGATTTTGCGCAGATTTCAGTTCAGTGTTCAGCAGTTGAAGTTCCATCAGCCGCTGCTTCTGTTCAATATTTAACTGAATGTTGCTCAATGCCAGGCTGACCATACTCAGCAAAGCAGAACCTGCCTCCAAGTCAGTTTGCGTGAACGGTGGTCTGTCGGCGGTACGATTCATGCTGACCGTTGCGCTGATGGAACGATTCACGGCAATGCCACCGATAGAGCTTTTTTCGATCTTCAGCGGCCAGCACATCGCCGAAGTTGCAGCGGCGGCTCGACGTCTTTCACTACGCCGCTGAAAACGCGCATCGCTGGAGGCATCGCCGTTCAGCAACAGCGGGGTATTTTCCTTTACCACCCAGCCCAGCACCCCCTCGCCTGGCGTAATTTGCTTGCCGATGACCCCGTCGGGAAGATCAATGCCGGCAACGATGGTCAGGTTATTCCCCGCATGATCCAGCAGTGCAAGTGAACCGCTGTCAGCCTCGAACCCATCCACAATGTGCCGCAAGACGCGCTGATAGACGATGGAGGCATCCCCTGCCGTAACGACATCCCGCCCCATACGATGCAAATCGTATATCCAGGCAATTTGCTTAAAATTATCTTGGTTCATTTTCACCTCCACCCTTAGTTGTGCAACGCAAGACTAGCGGCTTGTTCCAATTGACCGGCACTCGGTATCGCGGCGGCAAGAAGCTCCCATTTCGCAGCCATCTGGCTACATGCTGTTTCCCCTAATCCGGACTTCATGTCTTCCAGGCTTGCGCCGTTTTCCACAGATGCCGCCATATACACCAGACAAATCAATGAATTAAATGTCGGCGACTGTTCCGGCTGTTGCCAGCCGCGAACCACCTGCTCGATTTCCTGCGGGAAATTCCATAGACGGATAAGTTCGGCACCTATTTCGGCATGATCGAAACCCAGTTCGGCGCGCTCGAATTCGAGCAGACTCAAGCCGGAATCCGCATGGCGCTGCAATACTGCGGAAAACTGTTGCGGAATGCACAAATCCAGCAACAGCTGCCCGACTTCACAAAACAGACCAGACGTAAAAGCGAGTTGCTGCCCCTGCTGAAAATGTTTCGCCAGCGCCTTGGCAATTGTGGCGATGCGGAAACTGTGTTGCCAATAGGCCTGCCGGTCAAACAAACTGCCGCTGGCAATTGGAAAGACTTTCATCATTCCCGCCGACAACACCAAGGAACGCACCGTATCGAATCCCAGTACGACGACAGCCTCCTGAATAGAACTGACTTTGCGCGATAATCCGTAAAACGATGAATTCGCCACGCGTAACACCTTGGCGCTCAGCCCTTGATCCTGAGTGATTTTATACGCCAGTGATGCCGTATCCAAGCCTGCATCCTGAAAGCTGGCAATCACTTCCTGCACCACCACAGGCAAAGTAGGGAGCTGGTGCAACCGGGACAGGATTTCTTGTCTGGCATCTGACATCGCGGGTTCTCCTATAGGTCGCACGCATGACTTCCGGCAAGCCGCTCGGAGCAGGGCTGCGTGTCCATAACCAGCAGGATGCCGCGTGACCTTGAAAATTCTCCCAGCAAACGACACCAGCAGCGCACATCGCGACCCGCCACAGAAAATACTTTTGCATCTTCATCCCGCTGATGCAGCCCCGACCACAGCCATGCCAGCAAATCAGCAGGAAGAACCGTGCCTGCCGTTTCGCCCAACAAGGAATACCCTGCCCCATCTGCCGAAAAAATTTGCTGCGCCATCCGATTGGCAACGACAATCATACCGTCCCGGTCTATGCCGATGGCCGCCAGCGGCATCACCTCCAGCATCTCCTGTGATACGCGGAGCACTTCCAGGTTATGCACAACCTCAAGGGTCTTGCGTTCCACGCGCTGTTCCAGCTCAAGATTGATGGAAGTCAACGCATCGTTTGCCAGGCTGAGTTCTTCGCTCAACCGCGCGTTCTCCATTTTCATTTCGTAGTGCTGGAAGGCTTCTTCCACATTGGCGCGCAACAGATCGTTTTCCCAGGGCTTGGTGAGAAATTTATAGACCGCGCCGCGATTGATGGCATCGGTTACCGAATTCAGTTCGGTATAACCGCTCAACACGATACGCACGGTATCCGGGTAAAGCGCCCTGACTTTGGTAAGAAACTCCGTTCCTGACATACCCGGCATACGCTGATCGGTAATAATCACGCCGACCTGATGCTGCGCCAGTACCGCCAATCCCTGCGGTCCGCTATTGGCGCGCAGAATGTTGTAGCCGTCGGATCGCAACAGACGCGCTAGCGCAGCACCAACATGCTCTTCATCGTCAACCAAAAGTATCGTGCGTTCCATCGTAGCCTCGTCAAATGCTGGAGAATTGCTGCGCGTGTTTGACGTTAATGCCTGAGGCGGATAGCAGGTAATTTTGCGGCACCCTCTTGTATGGATTGCTTGATGTCCTGCTCATCATCTTCGGCATCCACCCCAACCACGCCACCATCGTGACCGGCCGCCTCTTCTGCTTTTTTATTCATAATAATCAAGCTGATGCGACGATTTGAAGGATCCAGAGGCTGTTCCTTGTCAAACAATACGGCAGAAGACAACCCCACCACGCGGACAATTTTGTCGTCCGCCATGCCACCTGCAATCAGCTCCCGGCGCGAAGCATTGGCGCGATCCGCCGACAGTTCCCAGTTGCTGTAACCCTTGTTACCCCCGCCATATAAAGCCGCATCGGTATGGCCGGAAATGCTGACTTTATTGGGCACATCGTTGAGCGTCTGACCGATGGCATGCAAAATCTCTCTGGTATACGGCTCAAGTTGCGCGCGACCACTCTGGAACATCGGGCGGTTCTGCTCGTCCACGATTTGTATGCGCAAGCCTTCGGTAGTGATGTCGAGCAGAATTTGATTCTTGAACTGCTTGAGCTGCGCATTGTTTTCGATGGCTTTTTCGATACTGGATTTCAGATCCTTGAGCTTCTCGGCCTCGGCGCGCTTAAATTCCTGCTGCGCCGCTTTCAGGTTGATGATCCGCTTCTCGGTGGGCAGGTCGCCGGATTTGACCTGGCCTTCGCTGCGCGTCAAATCCTTGCCGCCACCCTTGAGAATACTGGAACTGTCACCGCTGCCAGAACCGCCAGCCAGCGCGACTTTCAAAGGCGTTTTGAAGTAATCAGAAATACCTTTCAGGTCCCCCTTTGAAGTCGAACCCAACAACCACATCAACAAAAAGAACGCCATCATCGCCGTCACAAAGTCGGCATAGGCAATCTTCCACGCACCACCATGCGCACCAGCCGCCACCTTCTTGATGCGCTTGATAACGATGGGTCGTTTGCTTAAGTCCTCAGCCATGATTTTTAGTAGTGCGTGGTTAGTGGTTAGTGGTTAGTGGTTAGTGGTTAGTGG
>PEUR01000189.1 GCA_002780675.1 Gallionellales bacterium CG03_land_8_20_14_0_80_55_15
CTCGCGTATCGTTAGCCTCGGTCAACCGTTGTGCGATATGCGCCAGGGCTTCATCAACCTGGTCAATCAGAATCAGGCACAGGTCGCCCGCTTGCAGGCGCGACAGCGCGGTATCTATGGCGAGAAATTCACCGGTGATTTCATCTATTTTGTTGGCGCGGCCAGCCTTCGCCAGGCCCTGCCGGAGCAGCGCCAGCACTTCGCCGTCCTGGCGGCCACGCTGACATTGATCCTGATACAGGATCACTTCATCGAACACCTCGCCCAGCATCTCGGTCTGCTGGCGGATGTCCTCATCGCGCCGGTCGCCCGCCCCGCTGATCACCACCAGACGCTTGTGCGCCGGGATGCTTTCGATGGCCGGAATCAGCGCCAGCATCGCGTCGGGGTTGTGGCCATAATCGGCAATCACGGCAGCGCCGCGATAATCGAAAAAATTAAAACGCCCAGGTGCGGTCTCGGCATCGTTGACGAAAGAGGCCAGCCCGCCGCGTAGCGTTTTCCAGTCCACTTTCAAGGCCCATGCGGCGGCAATGGCCGCCATCGCGTTTTCGATCTGGAAGCCTATCGTGCCGTTGCGGGTGAGCGGAATCTGGCTCAACGGAATGCGCTGCACGATTTTTTTCTTCGATGCCACGATATGCCCATCCTCGACATACACTGCGCGCCGCCCCTGCGCGCAGTGCGCCGCCAGCACCGGGTGGTGGCGATCCTGCGCGAAGAAAGTCACTGAACCCGGACAGGCATCCGCCATCGCGGCAGACATGGGATCAGCCGCATTGAGCACCGCTACGCCGTCCGGCCTGACATTCTGCACCACCACCCGTTTCACCACGCTCAAGTCTTCCACCGTGCTGATGTAGTTCAGCCCCAGATGGTCGCCTCTGCCGAGGTTGGTCACGACCGCTACATTGCAGCGGTCGAACGCCAACCCTTCGCGCAACACCCCGCCGCGCGCCGTCTCGAATACCGCCGCATCCACGTCGGGATGCAACAACACATTGCGCGCGCTCTTGGGCCCGCTGCAATCGCCGCTATCTATGCGTTTGCCCTGAATGTACACGCCGTCCGAATTGGTCATACCGACGCGCAAGCCCCGGCAACCAAGAAGATGGGCAATCAGGCGCACCGTAGTGGTCTTGCCGTTGGTTCCCGCCACCGCCACCAGCGGAATACGCCCGTCGTCCTTGCCGGCAAACATCATCGAGACAATCGCCTCGCCCACCTCGCGCCCCTTGCCGTAGGAAGGCTGCAAATGCATACGCAGCCCGGGCGCTGCATTCACCTCGACGACCCCGCCGCCCTGTTCTGCCAGCGGCAGCAGCACGGTGTCGCACACCACATCCACGCCGCAAACATCCAACCCGACCATCTGCGCCGCCGCCACTGCGCTGGCCGCCAGGTCGGGATGCACGTCATCAGTGACATCGGTCGCCGTGCCACCAGTGCTGAGGTTGGCATTGTTGCGCAACACCACATGGCAACCCTTAACCGGTATCGAGTCCGCCGTATAGCCTTGCGCCTGCAATCGGGCCAGCGCGATGCTGTCCAGCCGCATCCTGGTCAGCGAAGTCGCATGGCCATCGCCGCGCCGGGGGTCGGCATTCACCTGCTCCACCAGTTCGCGCACGCTGCGCACCCCGTCGCCTATCACCTGCGGCGGTTCGCGCCGTGCCGCCGCGACCAGTTTGTCGCCCACTACCAGCATGCGAAAATCGCTGCCGGGCATGAATCTTTCCACCAGCACTTGCGAACCGAATTCGATTGCGGCGGCGTAAGCAATCTCCAGATGCTCGCGCGTCACCACATTCACGGTCACGCCCTTGCCCTGATTACCGTCCAGCGGCTTGACGACCACCGCTGCGGCGATTTCGCACATCGCCGCCCATGCGTCCGCCACATCGGCAACCGGCCTGCCGACAGGCACGGACACCCCCGCCGCTTCGAGCAAACGCTTGGTCAACTCCTTGTCCTGCGCGATGGCTTCGCCTATGGCGCTGCTGCGATCCGTCTCGGCGGCCTGGATGCGGCGCTGACGGCTACCCCAGCCGAACTGCACCAGACTGCCTGTCGTCAGGCGGCGATACGGGATGCCGCGCTGCACCGCAGCCTGCACGATAGCGCCCGTACTGGGGCCCAGCCGCACCTCCTCATCCAGTTCGCGCAATTGTGCCAGCGCGTCCGCCACGTCAAAAGCCGTATCCTCCACCGCCGCTATGCACAGCGCCCGAGCCAGCTTGAAGGCCAGCCGACCCACCGCCTCCTCGCTATATTCGATCACCACCTGATACACGCCCGATTCCGAGGTGGCGGTAGTGCGATTAAAGGTCACGGGACAGTCTGCCTGAGCCTGCAAACCGAGGGCGGCCACGCCCAGCGTGTGCGCCATGCTGACTGCTGACGCATAACCGGGCGGTTGCAATAAGCCCATGGCGGGAAAACGCGCCCGCAAGCGCGCCTCGAAACCGCTGATTTTAGCGATGTCCTGTTCGGCTGCCGAACACGACACAATGGCTTCAATCGCCGTATGTTGACTCCACAAATTCGGGCCGCGCAGTGCGCGTAAACGTGACACTTCCATCAGGAGAATTTCCTTCTATGAGCCTGCTTAAACATCAGATCGTTCAATTTAATACGCTGCCAGTCCCGCTTTAATCAGCGCGGGCGAAACACCCAGCGCCCACGCCGCCGCCACCGCCGCCAGCACCGTTTCAGGTTGCCAAGACTGACAGGCTACCCGCCCAAACAACAGCGTTTCCTGCTCGTCCTGCCGCAACACGATGCCGCCATCGCGCAGCAACACGGCACGTTTTGCCTGATGTGCGGTGGGCAATGTGCCATCAACGCTAAAGAAAATCACTTCGCCGTCGCAATAGCCCGCCAGCCCCGCCACCAGCGGGTCGCAGGCATTGAGTACCGCCACGCCATCGGCCAGCACCACGTCAATCTGGGTGCGCAATACATTGCAAACCTGTTCGGCCGTCTCGATGTAATACGCGCCAAAATGCTGGGGCGGTTCAATATTGGTGACGATCCCGACCTGACAGCGGTCATAACCCAGCCCTTCGGACAAAATCGTTGCTACGCTGTTTTCGATTACCGCCGCCTCGACCGAACGATTCATCAACACCTTTTGCGCGGCCACCCAGTTGGCACTGTCGCGCTTGTCCGCCTGACGACCCGCAAAATACAGCCCGTCACTACAGGCCAGTCCGACATATTTTCCCGCCAGCTTCAACAAGGCTGCCAGCAGGTGTGCGAGCGGTGTTTTTCCATGCGTACCCGCAATGCCGATGACGGGAATGCGACCGCTATCGGTCTCGGCGAACAAGCTGGCAACAATCGCGTCCCCCACCGGTTGCGCGTTGCCTGAGGCGGGTTTCAAGTGCATCAACAGACCCGGGCCTGCATTGATCTCGACGATCGCGCCGCCCTGCTCACCCAGCGGGCGGGAAATATCTTCGGCAACCAGATCAACCCCGGCGATGTCCAGACCCACGATGCGCGCGGCCAGCTCCACCGTTGCCGCCACTTCCGGGTGTACCCGCTCGGTCACATCGAAGGCGACATTGCCGGTGCGCTGAATCAGTACAGATGTACCCGCCGCAGGAATGGAATCGGCGCTATAACCTTGCCTTGAGATTTCAAACTGCGCGGAGGCGTTGTCATCTATCCTGATCGCGTCCAGCGGAAACTCCTCCGCCTCACCGCGACGTGGATCGGAATTGATTTGTTGCTCGATCAACTGCCGAATCGTCAGACTCCCGTCAGCCAAAAGTGACACCGACTCGCCCCTGGCCGCCGCCGCCAGCCGCCCGCCTATCACCAGCAAACGATGTTCGTCGCCGCGCACAAAGCGTTCGACGATGACTTCGCTGCCTTCCTCGTCAGCCAGCTTATAGGCCGCCTCGACTTCGGCGCGCGTCATCAGTTCGGTGGACACGCCGCGCCCGTGATTGCCGTCGGAAGGCTTGACGACCACCGGCAAACCGATGTCTTCGGCGGCCTCCCAAGCGTCTGCCGCGCTGTCCACAATGCGCCCTTCTGGAACCGGCACGCCGCATGCCTGCAACAACGTTTTACTCAAATCCTTATCTCTGGAAATACCCTCGGCAATGGCGCTGGTCTGGTCGGTCTCAGCCGTCCAGATACGGTGCTGGCGTGCGCCGTAGCCCAGTTGCACCAGATTGCCTTCGCTCAGGCGGATAGACGGAATGCCCCGCCCGGTCGCCGCATCCACGATGCAAGCGGTGCTGGGTCCCAGGCACAGCGAGTCCACCATTTCGTGCAATCTGGCGACAGCGGCGGCCACCTCAAACGGTCTATCCCGCATCGCCGCCAGCATCAATTCGCGCGCCTCTTGCAACGCGGCGCGCGTAACCGTCTCGTTGCGCGAACGCACCACGACTTTATAGACCCCGCGTACCGACGTGCTGCGCGTCTTGCCGAAGCCGCTCTGCATACCCGCCAGATTTTGCAGTTCGATGGTGATATGTTCGAGAATATGTCCAGGCCAGGTGCCTTCGCGCAAGCGCAGCAGGAAGCCGCCGCGCTCGCCTATGCCGCAGCGGTGCTCGGCCAGCGTCGGTAGCCAGGCGGTAAGCCGTTCATAAAATCCGGGAAGGGTATTGGAAGGTGAATCTTCCAGCGCACCGATGTCCAGCCAAACCTCCAACACGGGGCGATAAGTCCAGATATTCGGACCGCGTAGCGGCAATATTTTGAGGAACTCCATCAACACTTTCAGATGAATTAAAGGGAATGACCCGAAATCAATAAC
>PEUR01000097.1 GCA_002780675.1 Gallionellales bacterium CG03_land_8_20_14_0_80_55_15
CAAGGTCTTCTGCTGTGCTAATCACAGGCAAAATCAGCAACGCCGCCAAGAACGAGTATTTTTTCGTTCTAGTCATTATCGCCACACTTGAGCCAAACGATATTTACCGCAGTCTCTCCAGCCCCGATTGCAGCCAGATTGGGTGCAATTCTCACCATAGTATTTACAACACCCAGATAATTTTCTCCTTCCGCTGCCAACCAAGGAATAGTTGGGCAATTGGCAAACCATATGTTTTCACAACACCCAATCTCTATTTCGATTCTATTTTTTTTCATATAAACCACCATTTTTAATGAGAGTGCCACACCGATTAACTGCCACCGATACAACTGGCGCAACCGATGCGGGCGATGCGAATTGCAGATTGATCATTTCTGGTGTTGGTTTTGACCGCTTTACTTTGACAGCTCTGACCTTGCGCAATGTAGCTTTTGTTGCCGCCACCGTTTCAACGGCATTGTCTGGTATGTTTGGGAGGGGGACTGTTTTTAACTCAGGTTGTAGGGATGGGTTTTTCCCCTGGAACAACTCGCTGACTTCGCTGGTAAATTTAACCGACAAAAAATTCCCATCAGCAAAATCCATTCTGCCCACCTTGGCGGTATCAGAGGCAACTTCCATCCAGCCGTTTTCAAATAATCCATCAAGTATTTGTTTGCCAGTGAAGCCATACCCCTTGAAACTATCTGGCCATTTGCAATACACATGATGATTGATGTCGCGTGTAATTAGGGTTGCCGCGTCCTTGCGACCCTCCGCGAGGTCGGACAAAAACACCTTTAGCAGCTCGCCAGTAGCCCCAGATAGAGTTGCAATTGTCAATTTGGCAGGCTGGGTATCCACAGAGGACTGCGGTTGTTCGGCGGGTTGCGCAGTGGAAGGCTGAACCTCAGATTGTTCGACCATAACGGCCTTGGCAACAAGCGGGGAGGGCGGTTGCATTTCTACGGCAACACTCACATCTTTTTCCTGTGCAGCCCCAGAAGGGGTCGTTTGATCGCATAAATTGATTTGCAATTGTGCGGTGTTGGCCGCCTTATGTTTGCCGCTATTAGTCAATACGGATGTCTCATTCGCATTCGCATCCTCGTCCTTCTTGTCAACCACGCTACCATCTATGCTGGCAATAGGAATTGAGCCTAATAGCGCTTGGTCGCGTAAACGAATACATTGAAGTCTTAGGTCTGGGATTTTCGCGGTAAGCACATCTGGAGCAACAAAAAAAAATGGACTTCCTTTTTCTTCGCGTACCAGTGCGATGCCGCGTTCCGCCATCATATCGAGGATGCCGTCTACGGATTTTGGTAAGCCAGGGATATTTTCTTCGCGCACGCGCTGCGCCATTTCATCGCCAGCCTTTGGCCAAACCAAATAAGTATGGTTTTTTACGCACCACACCCTTGCGCCGGGCTCGTTGATTCGCCACACACCTTCACGAAGCAAGTTGCGCATAATGTCGCTCAGATAACGCTCGATAGGCACACCAATCTCGTAGCCTGCCATCGCTACCCCCATAGATTTAAGGTCGCGCTCAACACTAACCTGATCCGACTTGACGATGTTCTCGTAGATTTGGTTTTTAGCACCCGGCGTATTGGTTAGCGATTCAGATAGCCATTGCATAACATCCGTGCTGCCTTCGCTAATCCAGTCGCGCGACTCTTTACTAACCACGCCATTGAACAGCGTGGCGGCGATACTGGTATGGGATTTCCCTCTTCCTTCGTTCCAATGAATGAAGTAGTTGTTTAGCTTGTTCTGGGTTGCCCAATCATAAAGCCCGCAAATATAAGGATGCCATTTGATTTCGCCAGAGCGATCCGTCACCGTAAAATCAGTAACAACCTTGCCAAGATCATGGCAGATACCCGCAAAAAATATAGCCACCCTCCAACGAGGCTCGATCAGGCGGCGTTGCTGTGGCGTAACAATGCCACGAATTAGCTTTCCATCGGCAGCCTGCAACGAATACAGTCCCACCTCCAAAGAATGACATAACAGCCCGCCCGCCCCGCGATGATGGTGCGATTGCGATGCGGGCAGTAATTGATACATATTGGCCAAGCGCGTAATTGCTGGATAGTAGTGCGTATCCAGCAATTCCTTGTTAGCGATAATCTCGCCTATTCTGCGAATTAGCTCGCTTTGCGTCTCAAGCAAGGTTTCCGGGGGGTAAACGGGCAATCCCTCCATAAAAGGAGGGTATCGCGGAATTTTTTGCAAATCCTCAATCCGTTTTTGCTTGACTGCTTTCGCTACATTAGCGTTTACCAATACCAATGGTGATAACAAGCCAAATCTGCGAAGAATCCGATCGGTGAAGGTAGTCATGACTAAAACAATGGGAACGCTCTGCCGATAATCCAACTGCTTGGCACTAAACCAATGGCAGCATAGCGCGAGTCAAAACTTTTCAAGTGATCCGCTTTAAGATAATAGTGTCCAGCGGGAATATGACCGTTATAACCCAGTTCCTGAATAGGGTTGCCTTGAGTTGTCAAGGTTCGCGCCTCCCCCATGAACTTGCCGTTTACATAATACTTGCGGTCTTTAGAGGTTATCATGTCACCAGACACGCCCTCGCACCGCTTAATCATCTGAGTACCCTTGAAGTAGATGAAGTCATTCCCGTAGGATATTGCAACATACTCACCACGCTTGGGCAGCACGCCTTTTTGCACAAGGTACAAATGATCAGGTAAGCTAACGCTCAAGTTGACTGATAGTGTAAAGTTCAACGCAAACAACCAGTACGCCATCAAACCCAGTATATATGTCAGGTAATAGCGACATAAATGGGTATATAAGGCATCAATTTTCTGGTTTAGCCAGAAAGGGAGTTCAACTAATTTGTATATTCTTTCCATGCGGAAATTCTGCGCGGAAAAGGAAAATCATGTGGCAAATTGCTTAACGATTTTGCTCAGTAGTTTTCCACAGTCAATTGCATTGCAACCTCGCCTCATCAACAAAACGCGTGAACAAACCATCCTCTATCGAGCTGCTAATTTCCAAGCGGTCGCGCGCGCGCGTCATTGCAACATAGAACAAACGTCGTTCGTCCTCTTCGGTGGAATCTGGGTGAGGGATAGTATTGTCCTCTGCGCCCAATATCCAAACATTATCGAATTCAAGCCCCTTGGAAGAGTGCATGGTTAAAAGCGATACGCCACCAGATGTTTTGTCGCCGAATTTTCGCATAATCACATTTAGCCGTTGAGCAACGCTACCATTCAACTTTGATAGCGCGACGGCTAAATCGCCAATCATCTTGCCATTACTATTCAAAGGTGTTTTTTTGGGTAGTTTTCTTTCAATGGAATCTCTGAGCCAGCCTGCGGCCGCATAGATAGCCAAAGTCACTTGTCCGTTCTTTGCTTGACCAAGCCAATCTATACGACCTTTTTTCAACCCCACAATAATTTTCCTTGTTCGCTCGTCATTTTCTGAAGTTTGCGACAAAATATAATCCAAGAGTTGTGTACAGTTTTTCTTGCTATCAGCACTATGATTGAGCAGGTGGGGTTGTATCTTGCATACCGATAACGCGTTAGCCAATCCAGTAAGGTCGTCCCGTTCAATATTCCTTATCAAACCAACAAGGGCGCTACCCACAACACCATCCCATACCGACTTCCCTCCAGAAATAGAGTATGGTATTTGGCTTTTCGCCAATTTTGCCTCTATGGACTCAAGGAGAGTGTTGCTGCGTGCAAGTACCGCCCACCCCGTAGGGTTGCCGCTCATTTCGATTGCATTACAAATTATTTCGGCTTCATGATTTCTATCGGACGCACGATGCAACCCAATTATTCCCGTATTGCCACGGGCGGCATGAATTGCTTTGTTGGCTCGATTTTGATTAAGGCTAATAAGAGCCGATGCGTGAGCAATAATATTGGAAGCACACCTGTAGTTAATAGGGAGCGTGATTTCTTGGCTAGAGAGAGTTTCAGAAACAAGCATCATGCCGCTGTAGCCCATCGCGTGGCGAAACGCATACAGACTTTGGTCGTCATCCCCAACTATGGTCACTTCCACGCCGCTCTTGCCATGTAACATCACCCACTCACACTGCACCGCATCCATATCTTGAGCTTCATCAACCAACAACCAGCGCACCGACAAGGGATGAATTGTTTTTTTTGCCATTCCGCGAGTTGCCAGTAACAAAATATCAGAGAAGTCCATAGAATCCTCCGCAGCCAGCGCATCTTGGTAGGCGGCGTACACATCCTCTATGGCGGAATCGGCAAACAACTTGGGAGACACAGAGGCTTTTGCGCCGTCTATGGCAGAGACAATTTTCTCAAAAGGCAAATCACACTTGTGTTGCAAATAGCAACGACGCAACAATGCCAATCGTTCACCATCTCCTAACAAGCGATTGGTAACCATTCCAGCGCGCCTTAGTTGATTCAGCGCGATAGAATGGAATGTGCCTACCGCCAAGCGATTGGCAACCTCCTTGCCACACGCCTCAAGAATACGCAACTTTAGACTAGCTGCCGCATCCCTTGTGAATGTCACGGCGCACAGTCGGCCTGTTGTGTTCTCTGTCAACAATCGCGCAGCCCTCGCAGACAACACACGCGTCTTCCCAGACCCTGGACAGGCTAATATCGTAGAGTGTCCAACAGACCGAACGGCACGCTCTTGGTGGTGATTTAGTTTTTGCGACACAGCACCAATTTAGGCGGTAACAGTCTCAGAGACCGCCACAATTAGCGTATTTGGAATTTCGATTTCGTCCAAGCCATCGCCTTCTGTTGGCATATCTACTTTGATGACATCAGCCTTTTTTTCTTTGGATTTTGCCAGAGATTTTTCAGTGGACTTGGCATCCGTCGAGGCTGGCGGAGTAGGAATTGTGCGCTTTGCCGCAGCGAATGCGCGGGCAGAGATTTTTTCGATCTCAGAACCCGCCGAAGCAACGACCTTGCGCCACTCGCGCTCATTTTTAGCTTTTTGCTCGTCGCCCATAAACCCGGATAGCCATGCCGCATGTAGTAATCCGATCAAGCTGTCAAACTCTCTAATAAGCTGGAGGTATCTTCCAGATTTAGCACTTGTGATATTAACCGCGATCAAAGATGTGTTGGTATAGGAGACAGAACTCAATTCCATGCCATTATCCTCAGCAACTTTGGTTATACGAGCTGCTTCTTCGCGGATATTAGCCATTGCTACGTTGATCACATGATCCACCGCACCATTAACCTTCATGATTTCGCTTTCATCGTTCAATATAACTGGCAGAACCACGCTAATGCCTCTCAAGGCATAATCGCAGCCCTCGTAATTACTCACCAACAAGGATTGAGCGGGTGTTGAATTCAGCCTGATCTGCTGAACCAGAAAAGGATTGCTAAACTCAGCGGAATTCGTGCGGCGTTTGGCCGCAACCCTTCTTGCGCTTTTGGGTGACTCTGCTTTGGGTTTAACCGTTGTTTTAATTTCTTCGGAAACAGACATTACGACTCCTTTTTAGCGTTTAACAGAGGGTTAAATTCTGCGCGGAAAAGGAAAATCATGTGGGAAACTACTTAACGATTTTGCTCAGTAGTTTTGCAATTTCTACAAAAAATAACAATAAACTTGCCCTTGCAGGAAAGAAACGCTTGTGCTAAGGTTTTGAACATCTTACCCAGATGCGTAATGCTCTGGTTGATAGTGTTAGCCGAACACTCAAAAGAGACGGCAAAATGTAGTTAATCAACCCAAGCGGGGACACTTCCCCGCAAGGGCATGGTGTCCCTTTTTTTGTTGTATATAAAGAAGGAGTTCACCATGTTGCTTGTATTTTTTGCTTGTTGTTTTTCTGGTTACATTCTGAGCCGCCCAGTAGTACGGGCACTCGGCCTCTAGACAATCAACCCATCGGGGACACGTTCCCGCTGGGCATGTTGTCCTTGCTTTAATTTTTATTGAAAGGAGGACACATGCAACATGAACATGCTGTTATCAAATTCAGAAGTGTTATGAAACTATCAATTGAGTTGCCTGATTTTGATTCGCCAGACGGAGTAACACTTAAAACATTGACTGCATACGTTGAAAAACGCGGCAGTCAAAGTGTTGAAGAGTTTGTCAATCTTTGTTTGGCTAATACACTCGGATTTAGACCACCAATTGAAGGCTCAACTGAGCGTTTTCCTGAACTTTCAAGGATCAGAAATTCGCTTAAGCAGCCTTAAGTTAACCAACACCCATTTGCGGGAAGGAGTTCAGCATGAAAATGCAATTCTCCCCGCAAGTCGGGGATGTTTGTTTTTGTCATTTACCTGAAGAGGGTTTTGCAAAACAAGCGAAGTTGCGCCCAGTCATTATTTTGGACGCGGCCATTGAAGATGGAATTCAATATCTAACGGTCGCTAAAGACACAAGTCAAAATATTGACAAGTGTTACTTGGGCGAGTTTGTTGTAACCAGTTCAACAGACCTTCGTGTTTGTGGCTTGGTTAAACCTACAAAATTCCAGTTAAACCGTATAGAAAAACTGCCATTGAGCGATCAATGGTTTGAAGGGAAAATTGGCTCATTGCCAACAACGCTTCATCCAGCATTAGTTAGGGCTGCGCAGGAAACTGGTCTTATCTAACAATCAACCTACCCAACGGGGATACCTATCCCCTTGGGGCATGGTGTCCCCTTTTTTGTTTTTAACAAAAGGAGAACACCATGTTCCTAATCATTATCGCTTGCTGCATCACAGGTTACGCCATCAGTCGCCCAGTTGTTCGGGCACTTGGTTTGTAATCAACCCTATCGGGGACACTTCCCCGATAGGGTCTGTGTCCCTTCTAACTTTCAAGGAGACACAAATGAAGCGCATCGTCAGAGATTTGCCAATAAAAATTTACCACTCCAGTGACGCGATTTCGCACAGTGGCATCGTGCAATTGCTCAAGTCGCCGGAGCACTACAAAAACTACAAGGAAGGAATCGTTGAACCCACACCTGCAATGGAGTTCGGTTCCGCGTGCCACTCATTCATCCTTGAACCAGAGCTATTTGCCAAGGAATACGTGCTTGCGCCGAAGTTCGACAAGCGCACCAAAGAGGGCAAAGAAGCTTCTGCAAAATGGGACGAGGAAAATGCAGGAAAAATCCCATTGACCGCAGAGCAGATAGACGCGCTTGCCGCAATGCGGGTAAGCGTTTTCAATCATGCGGGCGCAGCCAGAATACTTAAGGACGGCGAAGCTGAAACATCCTTGTTTTGGACGGACGAATACACTGGCTTGCAATGCAGGATTCGCCCCGACTGGATGTTTGATCGCGGCATTGCAGACCTCAAAAGCTGCATCACCGCCAGCAAGGACGGCTTCTCGAAAGCAGTCGCAAACCTTGGTTATGATGTTCAAGCGGCGTTTTATATTGATGGCATGAAGGCGGTGACTGGGAAATCGGTCAACTTCTACTTCATCGCCGTTGAAAAAACCGCACCGTTCTCGACGGCCTGCTACATGGCCAGTCAGGAAATGGTCGAAGTCGGGCGTGCCAAGTATCGCGGCGCGCTTGAGTTGCTGAAATGGTGTCAGGAAAACAAGCAGTATCCTGGCTATCAGCCTAATGGCGAGGTCGAAACAATTGATCTTCCACGCTGGGCAGCGAACTTCGATTTGGACGAC
>PEUR01000211.1 GCA_002780675.1 Gallionellales bacterium CG03_land_8_20_14_0_80_55_15
TATCCAGTTAAACTCCACGCCGCCTATGGTTTCATTCGGCGTGTAATGCAAATAAGCCGCATCCTGGTTGCATTTCCAGGTATCAAAAGCTGGCACAGAGGTGAAATTATTGTCGGCGGTACTTGCCACCACATTCACTTCGCAAAATTTCTTCGCCTCGCCGATGGCTTTTTTAGACCATGCACCGGTATTCAGATAATCTGCCGTCGTCTTGCCGCGCAGCAGATTCAACGGAATCATGGAAAATTGCAGATGCGCGCCACCTTGCAGGAACAACACCTTGTAGTTCGCCGGAATATTCATCAACTCGCGCAAATCGGCTTCAGCCTGTTCGGCGATGCCGATAAACTCGCGACCGCGATGCGACATTTCCATCACCGACATGCCGCTGCCGTGCCAGTCGAGCATTTCCGCCTGTGCCTGCAACAAAACTTCCTTCGGCAATACCGCAGGCCCCGCGCTAAAGTTGTAAATAGTCATTTTCAATTCAACCTTTTATAAATAAAAAATTAAGGCGTAGGCCGGGCGATGCCCGACATAGTGGGTTCAGCCCACCCTACGGTTACGCTTCGCTCACATCCTCCGAGTCCTGAACTCCAGCCGCCAAATCCTGCTCTGCCACATTTTCCTCTTCCGGCTCGGCGATGCGACTCAGACCCGCCAGCTTCTCGCCTTCTTCGACGTTCATCAGCGTCACGCCCTGAGTGGTGCGGCCCATCTCACGAATTTCGCTGACGCGGGTACGGATCAGCACGCCATCCGTGCCGATCAGCATGATTTCGTCTTCTGTATTGACCAGCGTGGCGGCGACCATCGCACCGTTGCGTGCCGATGCCTGAATCGCGATCATGCCTTGCGTGCCGCGTCCGTGGCGGGTGTATTCCGTGATAGGCGTGCGCTTGCCGTAGCCATTTTCGGTCGCGGTCAATACGCTTTGCTGCTCGTCTTCTGCCACCAGCAGCGCGATGACCGCCTGTTTGTCGGCCAGCTTCATGCCGCGCACGCCACGCGAGGCGCGCCCGGTCGGACGCACATCGTTTTCGTCGAAACGCACCGCCTTGCCGCCATTCGAAAACAGCATCACATCGTGACGGCCATCGGTCAACGCGACACCGATCAGATAATCGTCCTCATCCAGATTGATAGCGATAATGCCGCGCTTCATCGGGCGAGAGAAGTCGGTCAAACTGGTTTTCTTCACGGTGCCGTTGGCTGTGGCAAAGAACACGAACTTGTCCTCGGCGAACTCGCTGATCGGCAGAATCGCGTTAATCTTCTCGCCCTCTTCCAGCTCCAGTAGATTCACGATAGGCTTGCCGCGCGCGGTGCGACTGCCTTGCGGCACTTCATAAACCTTGAGCCAGTACACCTGACCTCGATTCGAGAAACATAAAATATAGTTGTGGGTGTTGGCGATGAACAGGTTGTCAACGAAATCATCTTCCTTGTTGGAGGTCGCCAGCTTGCCACGCCCGCCGCGCTTCTGAGCATGATATTCATCCAGACGCTGCGCCTTCATGTAGCCGCTATGGGAAAGCGTCACCACCACGTCTTCGGGCGGAATCAGGTCTTCCATGCTCATTTCCTGCGCATTGGTGATAATTTCGCTGCGCCGTTTGTCGCCGAACTGGGCTTTTACGGCAACCAGTTCTTCGCTAATGATCGCAGTGACGCGCGCGGGTTTTGCCAAAATATCCAAAAGATCGGCAATTTTATCCATCACATCGCGGTATTCGCCGAGAATCTTGTCTTGCTCCAGCCCGGTCAAACGCTGCAAGCGCAAGTCCAGAATCGCCTGCGCCTGCACGCCGGAAAGACGGTAGCTGCGCGACTCGCCCGAACCCACCAGACCGAATTCAGCCTCCAGCCCTTCGGGACGCGAGGCCTCGCTGACGCGGCTGAGCATCTCTTCCACCATCGGAGAGTGCCAGTCGCGCTCCATCAAGCCCGTCTTGGCATCGGCGGGCGTGGGTGCAGCCTTGATCAGCGCGATAATCTCGTCCACGTTGGACAAGGCAACGGCAAGTCCTTCCAGCACATGGCCGCGCTCGCGCGCCTTGCGCAATTCAAACAGGGTGCGACGCGTGACAACTTCGCGGCGATGACGCAAGAATGCATCAATAATTTGCCTAATATTCAATAGCTTAGGTTGTCCGTCAATAATGGCAACCATATTGATACCGAAACTATCCTGCAACTGCGTCTCTTTATACAAACGGTTGAGCATCACCTCGGCATTTTCGCCGCGCTTCAACTCGATCACCGCCCGCATACCCGACTTGTCGGATTCGTCACGGATTTCGGATATTCCTTCGATACGCTTTTCGCGTACCATCGCCCCGATCTTGATCAGCAGATTCGCCTTGTTCACCTGATACGGCAGCTCGTCAATGATAATGGCCTGACGCTCGCCACGGCCGATGTCCTCGAAATGGCAGCGCGCGCGCATGATGACGCGACCGCGCCCAGTGCGGTAACCTTCCTTCACGCCCGCCAGACCGTAGATAAAACCGGCGGTCGGGAAATCCGGTGCAGGCACAATCTCGATCAATTCCTCAATATCCATGGTGGGGTTCTGCAACAACGCTAGACAGGCATCAATCACTTCACCCATATTGTGGGGAGGTATATTGGTCGCCATCCCTACCGCGATACCGGAAGAACCATTCACCAGCAGATTGGGAAAACGTGCCGGGAACACCAGCGGCTCATGTTCCGAACCGTCGTAGTTTGGCCCGAAGTCCACCGTTTCCTTGTCCAGATCAGCCAGCAATTCATGCGCGATGCGCGCCATGCGAATTTCGGTGTAACGCATCGCCGCCGCGTTATCACCGTCCACCGAGCCGAAATTACCCTGCCCGTCCACCAGCATGTAGCGTAGCGAAAACGGCTGCGCCATCCGCACGATGGTGTCATACACCGCCGTGTCGCCGTGCGGGTGATATTTACCGATAACATCGCCGACGATACGCGCCGATTTCTTGTAAGCGCGATTCCAGTCGTTAGACAGTTCGTGCATGGCAAACAACACCCGTCTGTGTACCGGCTTCAGGCCGTCACGCACATCGGGCAGGGCACGGCCGATAATCACGCTCATCGCATAGTCCAGATAGGACTTGCGCATTTCTTCTTCGAGACTGACTGGCAGGGTTTCTTTAGCGAATTGTTCCATGTAGGTTATGTATGTGTAGTTAGCTCAAAAAACAGCGCGCAAGTTTACCACAGCCTGACAATTTCAAACCAGCTAAGAGCCGCTTCAGCTGCCCCGCACAACCGAATCTGCACAGTAACAGTTGGCGCTACCAGCAAGTTTTGCTAAAGTCGCGTCCTGTCAATCAAATAACACATCCGCCATGAGCAATGCCGATCCCGTCGAAATCGAAAAATTCTCGCAGCTTGCCCACAAATGGTGGGATCCGCAAAGCGAATTCAAACCGCTGCACGAAATCAACCCTTTGCGTCTCAACTATATTGACCGTTTTGCCGATCTGACCGGCAAGACCGTACTGGATGTGGGCTGCGGCGGCGGGATTTTGTCGGAGAGCATGGCTGGGCTGAAGGCAAACGTCACCGGCATAGACCTTTCCGACAAAGCCCTGCAAGTCGCCAAGCTACACTTGTTGGAAAGCGGCAAACAGGTCGCCTACCGCAAAATCGCCGTGGAAGCCATGGCGGCAGAACAGCCCGGCTCGTTCGATGTCGTCACCTGCATGGAAATGCTCGAACATGTGCCCGACCCTGCCAGCGTGATTGCCGCTTGCGCAAAACTGGTAAAACCGGGCGGATGGGTGTTCTTTTCCACCCTGAACCGTAACCCGAAATCCTATCTGTTCGCGATACTGGGCGCGGAATATGTGCTGAACATGCTGCCACGCGGCACGCATGACTACGCCAAATTCATCAAGCCGTCCGAACTCGCACAATCCTGCCGTCATGCCGGACTGAACGTCACGGATTTGATCGGCCTGAGCTACAACCCGCTCAGCAAAATTTACGCACTGGGCAAAGATACCGACATCAACTATATGGTCGCCTGCCGTCGTGAATAAACAGGATGCAGGATGCGGGATGCAGAATGCAGAATCCGTCCGTGTTAAAGCCGTGCTGTTCGATCTGGACGGCACTTTTGCCGATACCGCGCCGGATTTAGCCGCCGCACTCAATCATGTCCGCGCAAGCCGCAACCTGCCGCCGCTGCCGCTGGAAGTGTTGCGCCCGCAGGCCTCGCACGGCTCGCCAGGATTACTGAAAACGGGCATGAACGTTACGCCCGACATGCCTGAATTTGCCGCACTGCGCAATATTTTTCTTGATTACTACACGCAGCATATATGCCAGCGAACGAAATTGTTTGACGGCATGGATGCACTGATTGAAGGGCTGGAGCAACGCGGTCTGCCGTGGGGTATCGTCACCAATAAACCGCACCGCTTCACCCAACCGCTGATGCAAGCCCTGGGCATGGCCTCCCGCGCGGCCTGTTTAATCAGCGGCGACAGCTGCGCAAATGCCAAGCCCCACCCCGAACCCATGCTCAAAGCCTGCGAAATCATCGGCATCGCCCCCGAACATTGCCTGTACCTAGGCGACGACCTGCGCGACATGCAAGCCGCCAACGCCGCCGCCATGCGCGGTGTTATCGCAGCTTACGGCTATATCAGCGCCGATGCCCAACTTGAAAATTGGGGCGCGCAGGCAAAAATTACCCATCCCATTGAACTTCTCGACTTGATCTCGCTCTGAACCTGCTACAATCGCTGGCGTTTTGCAGCGAGAGCAACAAAACCAACCGGGGGGCGACTTGGCTTCGACGTGGGTTGCAAAGCAGAGTAGGGCATACCGAGGACCCGCAACCTCGTAAATCAGCTGGAAAAAACTAGTCGCAAACGACGAAAACTACGCTTTAGCTGCTTAAGGCAGCTAGACCTCACACCACGCTGTCTGTGGAGTGGCTCAAGGCCGTTTATCCTCGGTAGATTTTACCGTGGGAAAGGCTGAGATGAGTGAGGTAATCTACACAGAATCGTGTCGTGCAGGGTCACTTTGCACGAAGCTAAAACCAAGGTGACTAGTCCCGTACCAGCCCGCCGACTGGCGTGTCCGGGATTAAATCAAACAGTCAGGCTAAGTATGTAGAACTGCCTGTAGAGTGCTTGCGGACGGGGGTTCAATTCCCCCCGCCTCCACCAATAGCAATAAAAAAGCCACCCTTCGCGGTGGCTTTTTTATTGGGTTTACCATAAAAATATCCTTATATACCAAGCAATTATGTCCATAGGCAGCTATTCGCTTACGTTTGTATAAGTTCGCAAACATCCCACGGTGT
>PEUR01000171.1 GCA_002780675.1 Gallionellales bacterium CG03_land_8_20_14_0_80_55_15
ATTTTTCTGCATCCTGATAACCGACGACACGAAAATCAGCTAATTCCTTGCCCTGCACATCGAAAAACAAGAGGCCGGGCGGGCCGTACAGGCCAAATTTTTTCAGCAATTCCTTGTCTTCGGCACTGTTTTGGGTTACGTCGGCTTGCAACAGGATGGCGGATTTGAGTCGGCTTTGTACGGCAGGATCGGTAAAGGTAAGGCGTTCCATTTCCTTGCAGGAGACACACCAGTCGGCATAAAAATCCAGCATGACGATCTGTCCATTAGCCTTTGCTACCCGCTGCCGGAGATCGGCCAAGCCGTTTATGCGCGTAAAAGCAAGGGGCGCGGATGTTTGCGTATCAGCCTTGCAGACCGCGCACACTGAATCCAGCGGGCGGAGCAGGTCGCGCGCGCCGGACAACGCGCCGACCAGATAGGCGATACCCACTAGCAGCATCAATAACCCCAGGCCTTTTCTGAGCTTGTGCCAGCCGTTGGCCTGTTGTGCCAAAGCCTCGAGTGCGTGCAGGTAGATGGCGGAAAAAATCAGCAAGATGCCCCATAGCAGCATTTGCGCCGCCACGGGCAGCAGGGGCTGGATGATCCAGATCGCCAGCGCCAGCAGCATGACGCCGAAGATGCGCTTGACTCCATCCATCCATGCGCCTGCGCGGGGCAGCAGCGCCCCTGCCGACGTGCCTATCAGCAGCAGCGGTGCGCCCATGCCCAGCGCCAGCGCGAACAGCGCGACTCCGCCCAGCACGGCATCGTGCGTCTGGCTGATGTAGAGCAAGGCACCTGCCAGCGGTGCTGCAACGCAAGGCCCCATGATGACGGCGGAGAGCGCACCCATCACGAACACGCCGGAAAGATGACCGCCATGCAGACGGTTGCTGGTGTCACTGAGTTTGCTTTGCCAGGCGCTGGGCAGTTGCAGCTCATAAAAGCCGAACATGGACAACGATAGCAGCACGAACAGCGCCGCAAAACTGCCTAATACCCAGGGGGTTTGTAGTGCGTTGGAAATCAGATCGCCCGTCAGTCCCGCCACGATGCCTGCGGCAGCGTAAGTGATCGCCATGCCCAGCACATAAGTCAGGGAAAGGAGGAAGGCGTGCATCCGGGTAATCTGGTGACCGCGCCCGACGATGATGCCGGACAAAATGGGAATCATCGGGAACACGCAGGGGGTCAGGGCAAGCAGCAGCCCCGCGCCAAAGAAGAAGGTCGTAATGAGCCAAAAGCTGCCGCTCTTGAATAATTGTGCGATTTTTGAATTGTCCGTTTGCGGTGGCGTTTCTATAGCGACTGCGGTGCGGGTGTCGGAGCTGGTTGGTGGGAGCGTTTGTGTTGATTGTGATGCGCGAGGCAGGTCGAGTTGCAGCACTTTGTCCTGGCTGGGATAGCACAAGCCCTTATCGCTACAGCCCTGATAAGAAGTGTTAAGGGCGAGGTGAACGGCCTCTTTGCTGCTTCGGTTTAACTTGATTTCAGCCTGAAAGGACTGGTGATACACCACGGTTGCGCCGAAATTGGGATCTTGTTTGAGTTCGCCCTCGGGGAGTTTCACGGCGGTAATTTTGGTCGCACCCTCGGCCACCGTGAAGCTGATTTTGTCACGGTACAAATAATAGCCGGGGGCGATAGTGAAATCCGCTTGCAGCGTATCGGCATCGCGCGCCCTGACCTGCAAAACAAACGCCTGGTCTGGAGGCAGGAAAGTGGCTTGTTGCGAGCCGCCTAGCCCGGGCAATTTGTCGAGAAAACTCGACGCGTGGCTGACGGGAGCGAGCAAACTGAGTAACAGTAATAGTACAAAACGCATGAAATATTATTCCTTGGGTAGATTCATGTGAGGATCGCGCAGCGATTCGTTGGTTTCCTGGCTGACCCAGTTCAGATAGGCGGGCAAGCCTGCGGTGACAGTGACCGCGATAATTTCAGGAAGTTCGTAGGGGTGAGCGGCGTGTATCAAGGCTTCGAGGCGCGGATAGGCCGCAACGGTGGTCTTGATCAACAGCGGCACTTCGCTGGCGGTTTCGATTTTTCCTTGCCAGCGGTACGTCGAGGTGCAGGGCGCGAGCTGGTTTACGCAGGCGGCGCAGTGCGCTTTAATAATTTGATGCGCCAGTTTTGCCGCTGATGCAGCGTCCGGCAAATTGGTCAGCACTAACAGGGTGTCGTCCATCATGGAGCGAAGCGCAAACCGAGTTGAAGTAATTCATCCCACACGTCACCATGTTTTAACCCTTTGATTATTTTGTCTATTTTTGCAGCGCATTGCAGGGAACGCTCGATCTGTGGGAATTTCAGGCGGCGTGCGGCTTGCCCGATCAGGCCTTGCCGTTCCTTGCGTACACGCAGTGCGCGCATTGCATCAGAAAGACTGCCGCCGTTGCGGGTGGCAGTCTGCAATTTTCCCAGCGTGCGTATATCTTCGCTGAGTGCCCACAACACCAGCACGGTCGCTGTTCCTTCGGCTTGCAGACCGTTCAGTATGTGTGCGAAGCGCGCGGTATCGCCGCTCAACATGGCATCGGCGAGCTTGAAAATATCGTAGCGCGCCACATCCATCACC
The DNA here is from genome assembly GCA_002780675.1 of Gallionellales bacterium CG03_land_8_20_14_0_80_55_15. Taxonomy (GTDB): domain Bacteria; phylum Pseudomonadota; class Gammaproteobacteria; order Burkholderiales; family Gallionellaceae; genus Gallionella. Next base: position 2,564 of record PEUR01000171.1, read on the forward strand.
GCTTCATTGACCTGAGCAAACGACAGGATGCCAGCTGGAAACAGCAGGCCGAGTTTCTGGATTTCCTGAAAAGCGGCGAGCAGATTTCCTTCGCAGCGATCCGCCAGAAATTCCAGCGTGGCTGTGTCAGCGGATTGTTGCTGGCGTTGCAAGCGCCCCGTAATCCAGGCGGGGAGTTGTTGGCGCGGAATATCGTCGGCAGAAATGACCACGCCGTGTTTTAACAAGGCGCTGAACCACTGGCTCTTTTGCGCTGTCCAGTCGAGCTTGGGCAGGGTGATCAGCGTCAGCACATCCTCGTTCAGATGGCTTGCGTATTCCTGCAAAGCCTGTCCGCCGTCCGTACCCGGTTTGCCGGAGGGAATGCGCAAATCCACGACTTTGCGGGTGGCGAACAGGGACAGGCTTTGGCTGCTGTTCTGCAGTTCATCCCATTTGAAATACTGCTCGGCAATCAGCGTGTCGCGCTCGGTGTAGCCCGCCTGCCGCGCTGCCGCGCGGATGCTGTCTGCGGCTTCAATGACCAGCAACAGCGCATCACCATGCACCACATAGAGGGGTTGCAGCCCGGATGCGAGCTGGCGTGGCAGGGCTTCGCTGGAGATTTGCATTGCGGCTATTCCAGCGGTTTGGGTTTGGCGCGGCTTAAACGACGCAGGATTTGTTGCACCATGTCCGAACGCATACTCTGGTAAAGCAAGGTTTCTTCGGCCTCCTTGGCGAGCAGTTGCGTGTCGTCGTAGCTGTAGTCGCGGCTTAGCAGTAAATCGTCGGCTGGTAGCCATTCGCGTTGCTGGGAATCATAGCCGCGCAAGGAGACCCGATAGCGCAGCTGGAATTCGCTCACGCGCCCGCTGCTGCCCAGCGTCAGAATCTGCTTTTCAGGTAGATCCAGTGCGATGTTCAATACCATGTCAGCCTTTTCGGCGGTGCTGACCAGCGTGACGTGGTTGGCTTCCAGATTGCGGCGCAGTTCACCTACCAGTGGTGAGCCGGGATTGACGGCCTCGATGTACAGCGTTTTGAACGGCATGAGCGCATCGCCGCGCAGGTGAAAGCCACAAGCGGCGAGCAAGCAGGCGAAGGCCAGCATGATAGGGGTTTTCATCAAATGCACGGCGTATCTCCTAGGCAACAATGTTAATCAAACGACCCGGCACGACGATAATTTTCTTCGCCGCTGCCCCCGCCAGTTGCCTTTGAACCGCCTCGTGAGCCAGCGCCAGTTGTTCCAGCGTGGCGCGGTCGGTGTCCTTGGCAACGGTAAGGTCGCCGCGCAGCTTGCCGTTGACCTGAATCATCAGGGTGATTTCGTCCTGCACCAGCGCGGCTGAATCTGTCTGCGGGTAGGCCTGATCGAGGATGCTGCTGGCGGGGCGCAGGCTGGACCACAAGGCCTGGCAGGCGTGTGGCACGATGGGGTTTAGCATCAACACAATCGCCTCCAGGGTTTCCTGCGTCACGGCACGTCCCGTGTCGGTCTGCTCGGAGAATTTGGCTAGCGCGTTGAGCAATTCCATGTTCGCGGCGATAGCGGTGTTGAAAGTCTTGCGGCGACCGATGTCATCGTCCACTTTGGCGATAGTCTGGTGCAACTGTCGGCGCAGCGCTTTGCCAGCCGCACTCAGCAAGCCGCTGTGGTAGGCCGCGACCACGCCCAGTTCGGTATGGTCGTAAACCGCTTTCCACAAGCGTTTCAAAAAGCGGAATGCGCCCTCCATGCCGCTGTCCGACCATTCCAGCGATTGCTCCGGCGGGGCGGCGAACATCATAAACAGACGCGCGGTATCAGCGCCGAATTCATCAATGATGGACTGCGGATCAACGCCGTTATTTTTGGATTTCGACATCTTTTCCGTGCCGCCAATGATGACCGGCTGCCCGTCGGCCTTCAGTGTCGCGGCGACGGGGCGAGACTTGTCGTCGGTCACTACTTCCACTTCGGCGGGATTGATCCACAGCTTCTTGCCATTGGAGGCTTCGCGGTAGAAAGTCGGTGCGATCACCATGCCCTGAGTGATCAGATTTTTGAACGGTTCGTCAAAGTCT
>PEUR01000047.1 GCA_002780675.1 Gallionellales bacterium CG03_land_8_20_14_0_80_55_15
ACAGCCAGATTTCCTTCATCACCGCATCGTGGCGGTGCGGGATGGCCAGCTTTTTCTTCTGGCGCGCCAGCACATCGTCCATCGCCAGATACATCGCGGCGACCGGGCGCTCCCCCTGCTTGACCCGCAAATTGAAGCCTGCCAGCACCTCGTGCCAGAGCAAGGCGGCAAACAAAAAGGCAGGCGAAACCGGCTTTTCCTGAGCCAGACGCTCATCGGTATTCTTCAACGCCAACAGGACGAATTTCTCGCCCATCGGCTGCTCCATAATCACGTCCAGCAGCGGCAACAGCCCGTGGTGCAGCCCCATTTTGCGCAACTGCCCGATGCACTCGACCGAATGCCCGGACAGCAGCATTTTCAGCACTTCATCCAACATGCGCGCTTCGGGCACGTTGTCCAGCAGGGACTTCATCTGCGCGATGGGCGCTGCGGTAGCCGGATCAAGCTGGATACCCAATTTGGCCGACAAGCGCACCGCGCGCAACATGCGCACCGGGTCTTCGCGGTAACGCAGCAGCGGGTCGCCGATGATGCGCAGCACGCCCTTACGGGTGTCTTCAAACCCCCGGTGAAAATCGTGAATCTCTTGAGTAGCAGGATCGTAGAACAGCGCGTTGGCGGTGAAATCACGCCTTGCCGCATCCTGTTCCTGATCGCCGAATTCGTTGTCGCGCAACAGCCGTCCGTGCTCGTCGGCCTGCACATCCTCCACATCCATAGCGCAGCGGAAGGTAGCCACCTCGATCAGCTCTTCGCCGAACATGACATGCACCAGACGAAACCGCCGCCCGATGATGCGCGAACGCCGGAACACCCGCCGGACTTCCTCGGGCGTGGCATCGGTCGCCACATCGTAATCCTTGGGGACTTTGCCCAGCAGCAGGTCGCGCACCGCGCCGCCCACCACATAGGCCTGGAAGCCTGCCGCCTGCAAACCGTCCGTCACGCGCTTCCCGCCATAGCTGATTTGCTCGCGCGCCACGCCGTGCAGGGAAAACGGAATTACCTGCGCACGACCGACCGTTTTGATTTTTTCCGACTTGCGGAATACACGCTTGAAGAGTCTTTTGATCATTGATTATTGGGCTAATTGGGCGCGAACACTGGCGCGCGGGAGCGCGGATTATACACTGTCAGTCTGACAGGGAATTCCCGTGTTAAACGAGCCGCACAACCGCCCGAACCCACGGCAATACCGCCGCCCAATAAGAGCAAGCTAACGGGCATGGAAAAGTACCCCCCCCTGATGATGAAACTCTCCATGCCCGTTAGGACAGAGCCATGAAAAAGGCGCACAACGTGCGCCTTTTTCCTTCGCCAGATAACGCTATTTTTTCAAACAAGTCTTCATGAAAGTCTTGCGTTCCTCACCTTTCAAGGCCTGAGTCTTGGCTTCCGCATTGCAATTTTTCATCTTGTTCTGCTGTGTTGCTGGTGCAGCGGCAGCAGCGGGTGCGGCACCAGCGGGGGCAGCAGCACCTGCCTTCAGCACATAATCCTTCTTCAGGCACTTGCTCATGAACGCCTTGCGATCAGCGCCCTTCAGCGCGTCCGCCTTGGCTTCCGCGTTGCAGCCCTTCATCTTTTCCTGCTGCGCGCCCGCAAAAACGGGGGCAGAAAACGCCACCGCGAAACCCAAACAAGCCATTGCAATCAGTTTTTTCATCATTACCCCTTTGATTAGTTTAAGAGAACGACCCAAACAGAACGCTCCGGCACAAGGCCGAAACGCGTTCATTATAGACATACCCACGCGTTACGCCAGTGATTCATCACTTGGCAACGGAGCCAGCAAGGCGGCGATGTCGGCCTCGTTAAACTTGGTCAACCCGGCGCTGTCTTCCGACAGAATCCCTGCGGCAAGATCGGCTTTCTTCTCTTGTAGTGCCAGGATTTTCTCCTCGATACTGCCGGCCACCACCAGCTTGTAAACAAACACATTCTTGGTTTGCCCCAGACGGTGGGCGCGATCCGTGGCTTGATTTTCCACGGCGGGATTCCACCACGGATCGTAGTGAATCACGGTATCCGCCGCCGTCAGGTTCAACCCGACACCGCCCGCCTTGAGGCTAATCAGAAAAATCGGCACTTCACCTTCCTGAAAACGGCGCACCACTTCTTCGCGATTTTGGGTGTCGCCCGTCAGCTTCACATAGCGCAACTGCGCTTGCACCAACTCCGTTTCGATCAATTCGAGCATCGAGGTGAATTGTGAAAAAACCAGAATGCGGCGGCCTTCGCCCACCAGTTCAGGCAACATTTCCATCAGCAAATCGAGCTTGGCGCGTTCCTTGACTTTCTTGGCACTGGCCAGCTTCAGCAGGCGCGGGTCACAACACACCTGACGCAATTTGAGCAGCGCGTCCAGGATGATGATATGGCTGCGCGCAAAGCCTTTTTCGGCGATTTCTTCGCGCAGGCGTTGATCCATCGCGATGCGTACCGTCTCGTACAAATCGCGCTGCCCGCCTTCCAGTTCGACCGTGCGGATAATCTGCGTCTTGGGCGGCAATTCGGTGGCGACATCTTCCTTGCGGCGACGCATGATGAAGGGCTTGACGCGCTGCGCCAGCAAATCGCGGCGCAAGGTGTTGCCGTGTTTCTCGATAGGCGTGCGCCAGGTCTTGGTAAATCCTCGGGCATCGCCCAACATGCCGGGCAGCAAAAAGTCAAACTGCGCCCACAGCTCGCCCAAGTGATTTTCCAGCGGAGTGCCGGTAAGACATAGACGATGCCGTGCGTTCAGGCGGCGCACCACCTGCGCGGCCTGGCTGGAAACGTTTTTCACCGTCTGCGCCTCATCCAGAATCAGCAGGTGATAGTCATGCTCCAGCAATGCTTCTTCATCCCGCCACAGCAAGGGGTAAGTGGTAAGAATGACATCCTGTTCGGCAATCAACGGAAAATAAACGGCGCGTTCCTTGCCGTGCAAGGACAATACCTTGAGTTGTGGCGCAAACCGCCTTGCCTCTGATTTCCAGTTAAAAATCAAAGAGGTAGGTAAAACGATCAACGAGGGTCTGTCCATCCGTCCCATTTGTTTTTCCAGCAGCAGATGGGCTAACGCCTGAGCGGTTTTGCCCAGCCCCATATCGTCCGCCAGAATACCGGCCAAATTCTGCTCGCGCAGATATTGCAGCCAGGCCAGGCCTTCCAGTTGATAGTGGCGCAGCTCCAGCGCGAACCCTTCGGGTGCCTGGACTGCCTGAATACCCGACGTATTCCTCAGCCGTTGAGCCAGGCTGGTCAACGCGTCCGCACCCTTGAACTCCCAGCGATCCATATTGGACAGGGCATCAATGCGCGCCACATCGTAGCGAGACAGGCGGATTTCCTCACTGCCCGCCTTGCCGTCGAACAACTCGATCAGCGTGCGCGCCAGCGGCTTGATGCGTTCGGCGGGTACTTTCACCCGCCCGCCGTCGGGCAAATACAGCTCGATGGCTTCGTTATCCTTCATTTTCGCCAGCATCAACGCATCCAGCCAACGCGGATCAACCTTGAACAGCTCATGCAGCAAGGGAGCCAGCGCCACGCGCTGACCGTTGACCACGATGCCCATGTTCAGGCTGAACCAGCCATCTTCCTGCTCGTCGAATTCACCGACCCAGGCTTCCACTTCCAATACATGATGGCGGAAACCCTGCGGGTTGACGACTTCCCAGCCCGCCGCTTTTAACAGCGGAATATCGTGTTGCATGAAGGAAGGCCAAGCCTTTTCGCTTTCCAGCCCGTACACTTTTTGATCCCCCGCTACACCGGAACGCCCGAAATAGGGCATTTCTTCCAGCCCGTAACGATGCAAAGAGGCGATCAAACGCTGCTCCTGTTGCGTGTCGCGCTTGACGCGCACCGTCTCGCCATTTTTCAGCGTAACAAATTCACCAGGATGGTCGGGCGAGAGAACCGCTTCGCCATAACGAAAGTTCACAGCAGCATAATCGCGCACTTGCGAACCGAAACCATAGCCGCGAAAGCGCCCCATATAGGTGTTCTCCGACGTACCCAGCAGCAGCATGGGAACCAGCGTGGCTTTCAGGGTGCGCAAACGGCTGATCGTCGGCGCAGGCAAATCGGGCACCAGTTCGCGCAACACTTCCGAAACTGCCGGAACATCAATCTCGCGTAGCGGCGGCATACTCAACAGTTGTGCGATCTGCGGCGGAGTCTGGGCCAATTTGAGCAAACCGATTTCGCCCGTCTCGGCATCCAGATACCAGGTCGCGTCGGGCAAAGGCAACACCTCCACCGCTGCGCCACTACGGATGATGCGGGGAACCATGCGCCCGGTTTCATCAGCGCCCCAATCCAGCCTGGCCGCGCGTTCCTTGCCCAGCGTCAGCCGCACGGGTTCAGACAAGACAAAGCCACTCGCCGCCATTCTTTCCATGAAAAACAAGCGCCCGCTTCCCAGCAAAACGTTGAGAATTTCGTGGCCGTTTGCACCCATGGCAATGTCGCCATCATATTTATCGCGCTGTCTCCACAACAACCGCAGAATCGGCAAATCTTCCTCACCAACAAACTGCGGCGGCTTGATCAGCGCGCGCTCTACGTTGCTCCATTCCTCCATTTTGCCCAGCAGATGCCCGTCAGCCGCCAGCTTCGCCTTATAAATCCCGACCATATAACTATCGCCGTAAAACGACTTCATCAGCACATAGCACAAGCGTTCCTGGCGTAGCGCAGGCTTGGCTTTCTTGCGTGCGGGCGCGGCTTGCGCTTTGCGGAAAGAGGCGACCCATGCCAGCAAGGCCGGATTGACGACAGGCTCGCGCGGCAAAGACAAAGCTGCCAACAACACCGCCGCCGTGTGCTTGCACTTGAACCCGACCGGACAGCTGCACAGCGGCCTGACAGACACGGTGTTTGACGGGTCGCCTGTAAAGGAAATTTCCACCTCATAAGGATTGCGCGCCGACCCCTTTACCTGTGCGGTAATCCGATCCGGCTGCACGGCAATTCGAGTGATCGAATTCAGGTAAGGCTTGGCCTTATTTAACTCCCGCATGGAATACCAGCGAGTGACATCGGCGAGGGTATAGGTCTTGGCAAAGGACATAGCGTAGTGGCGGGTTTATCCGCCGCAGTTAAACGAAAGGCGGATTATAACGTGCTGCTTGAAACGAGATGCGGCAAAGAAAGATATTACTAAAAAGTGCCAAGGGCGAAGGGAGAACCGGATTCCGCTACACGAACCTCCCGGCTAACCAACACACCCTCCAATGCCTGAACAATCTCGGCAAACAGCGGTCTTGCGACAACCTCCGGCTGCCCGCAGCGGCGCTGCAATTCCCACAGCGCATCGAGTACCGGCTGTGACTCGCTGGCGGCGGGGCTGCGTTCCAGCCACTCTTCCAGCAGACAGGCGAAGGCGCGCACTTCGAGGCGCTGGAGGGGCAACGCATGGCGCGCATCCGGGATAAACGAAGCCGCACCGAAGTCCCCCAGCAGACAATCTCCCTGCCCGTTCCACAGCAGGTTATGCGCATACAAGTCGCCGTGCATGATGCCCTGCCGATGCAGGTGTTGCGCCGCGCGGGCGATACCCCGCGCCATACTGACGAGATTGTTCAGGGTGAATTTCGTGTCGGTGGGATAAACGTCTCGGGTACAGGATTCCAGACTGGGCGGGCCGGCAAGATTTTTGAAGTTCGCCGCAACCAGCGGCATCACCAGCCCGGCCACCCCTTCGGGATGTCCGCTGAGCTTACCCGTCGCGGCGATCAAATTAGGGTGCGCGCCAGCGGCGAGGCAGGCGGCTTTTTCGCTCTCGGGCAGACCGTCGCTGGTCACCGCGCCCTTGAACAGCTTGACCGCCACGGGCTTTGCACCCTCCGACGGGTGTCGCCAGTCGGCGCGATGAATGACACCCGATGCGCCTTCGCCTAATTTATGTTGTAAATCAAGATATTGCCATTCAACCCGTGAAATTTCCCGGTACGAGGCAGCCGCCGTTTCAGCGTCCTCGGAGAGAGGATTGCCCGCGAACGCCAGCCAGGCCAGACGCGGCATCGTTAGCAACCATTCCGGTAGCGCGGTAAAACGATTGGCGGATATGCGCAGCAATTCCAGATGGCGGCAGGCGG
>PEUR01000043.1 GCA_002780675.1 Gallionellales bacterium CG03_land_8_20_14_0_80_55_15
CACACAGGTCGTCTCCTATTATTTCGGTTCCAGTTCGGGCAGCAAGGACAAGAGCAATGCACTTAATTCGATCGCAAAAGGGAAATCCTGACCCGCAAAAAAGGCGACCGGTGGTCGCCTTTTTTACAGCAAAGTGACGCTTACCCCACCCACTTCCTCGCGTTCTGGAACATCTTCAGCCAGGCACCGTTTTCCTGCCAGTCCGATGGATGCCAGGAGTGCTGTACGGCGCGGAACACGCGTTCGGGGTGCGGCATCATGATACTGAAGCGTCCGTCCGGTGTGGTAAGACCCGTGATGCCTTGCGGTGAGCCGTTGGGGTTGAGCGGGTAGCTTTCGGTCGGTTTGCCGGTGTTGTCCACATAGCGCAGCGCGACCAGCGGCTGTGCGGCGGCAAGTTTTGCAGCATTGCCAAAGTCGGCATAGCCTTCGCCGTGCGCCACGACCACCGGCATCCGGCTGCCCGCCATGCCGTCGAACAGGATAGCAGGCGACTGCTGCACCTCCACCATCACGAAGCGCGCCTCGAACTGTTCCGACTGGTTGCGCGAAAAATGCGCCCAATGTTCCGCCCCCGGAATGATTTCGTGCAGCTTGCTCATCATCTGGCAGCCGTTGCACACGCCCAGTGCGAACGTGTCGCAGCGTGTGAAGAAAGCCTCGAATTCGTCTCTGGCGCGCGAATTGAACAGGATGGATTTCGCCCAACCTTCGCCCGCACCCAGCACGTCGCCGTAGGAGAATCCACCACACGCCGCCACCCCCTTGAAGTCGGCAAGCGCAACCCGACCGCTGATGATGTCGCTCATATGCACGTCAACCGAAGCAAATCCGGCACGGTCGAACGCCGCCGCCATTTCCACCTGACCGTTCACGCCCTGCTCGCGCAGGATGGCCATTTTGGGGCGCATTTTCAGAATGGCTGGCGCGGCGTTGAGGTCGAAGCTCAGTTTTACATGCAAACCGGGATCGGCGACATCCAGCAGTCGGTCAAATTCCTGCTCGGCGCAGTCCGGGTTATCGCGCAATTTCTGCATCTGATAGGTCGTCTCCGACCAGATACGTTGCAGATTGACACGGCTGTCACCGAACACGCGCTCGCCGCCCCGGCTGATTTCCAGCCTATCCGTCCGGTTAAGAGTGGCGATGCGGTAGATATTTTTCAGCCCCGCGTCATGCCCCATTTGCAAGACATGCGCTACGTCACTGTTCTTGACCTGCACCAGCGCCCCCAGCTCCTCATTGAACAGATTACGCAGCGTATCGCCGTGCAGTTCGTCCAGATGAATATCCAGCCCCAGGTGAGAGGCAAAGGACATCTCGCACAAACTGACGAATGCGCCACCGTCCGACCGGTCATGGTAGGCGAGCAGCACGCCATCCGAATTAAGTGCTTGTATCAATTCAAAAAAAGCCTTGAGCATGGCAGCCGAATCCACATCCGGCGCGACATCGCCTACCTGTTTGTAAACCTGCGCCAAGGCTGAACCGCCCATGCGATTCTTGCCCTGCCCCAGATCAATCAGCAACACGGTAGTATCCAGCTCTGTGGAAAGTTGCGGCGTGAGCGTCAGGCGGGCATCCATGCAGGGCGCAAAAGCGGTGACGATGAGCGAGAGCGGCGAGGTCACGGACTTATTCTCGTCGCCGTCTTTCCAGGTGGACTTCATGCTCAACGAATCCTTGCCGACCGGAATGCTGATGCCCAACTCAGGGCACAGTTCCATGCCCACCGCCCGTACGGTGTCATACAGCGCGGCATCTTCGCCGTGATGTCCGGCGGCCGCCATCCAGTTCGCCGACAGCTTGATGTCGGCTATCTTCTCGATGCGCGTCGCCGCGATGTTGGTGAGCGCCTCGCCCACCGCCATGCGTCCCGAAGCTGGCGCGTTGACCAGCGCCAGCGGGGTGCGTTCGCCCAGCGCGAACGCCTCGGCCTTGCAGGTGTTAAAGCCCATCAGCGAGACCGCCGCATCCGCCACGGGGACTTGCCAGGGGCCTATCATCTGGTCGCGCGCGGTCATGCCGCCGACGGTGCGGTCGCCGATGGCAATCAAAAAGGTCTTGTTTGCCACGGCAGGCAGACGCAACACGCGTTCAACCGAACCCCGCAGCTCCAGTGTGCGGGTGTCGAAGGCGTGCAAATGTGGCGTTTCATGCAGCACGTTGCGCGTCATTTTGGGCGGTTTGCCGAGCAATACCGACAGCGGCATGTTGACCGGGGCATTGCCAAATTCGCTGTCATGCACGGTCAGGTGATCGTTTTCGGTTGCGACCCCCACCACCGCAAACGGGCAACGCTCTCGCTCGCAGAAGGCGCGGAACTGTTCCAGTCGTTCTGGCGCGATGGCCAACACATAACGCTCTTGCGACTCGTTGCACCAGATTTGTTTCGGCGACATGCCGGTCTCGTCCAGCGGAATGTCGCGCAACTCAAAAGCAGCACCGCGCCCGCCACCGTGTACCAGTTCCGGCAAGGCGTTGGACATGCCGCCCGCGCCCACGTCGTGGATGGATAGAATCGGATTGTTTTCGCCCAGTTGCCAGCAGCGGTCTATCACTTCCTGCGCGCGCCGTTCCATTTCCGGGTTGCCGCGCTGCACCGAATCGAAGTCCAGATTTTCGGCATTGCTGCCAGTGTCCATGCTGGATGCTGCCCCCCCACCGAGGCCGATCAACATGCCTGGGCCACCCAGATGCACCACCAGTGCGCCTGTCGGCAGCGCGTGTTTGTGGGTGTGAATGGCGGCAATATTGCCCACGCCGCCCGCCAGCATGATGGGTTTGTGGTAGCCGCGCATCTCGCCGCTGACGTTCTCCTCAAAGGTGCGGAAATAACCCGCCAGATTGGGACGACCGAATTCGTTGTTGAAAGCAGCCCCCCCCAGCGGCCCCTCCAGCATGACCTGCAAGGCCGTGACGATACGGGAAGGTTTGCCGTACCCCCCATCCCCACCCCTGCCCTCCCCTTGAGGGGGAAGGAGGGATTTTTCCCAAGGCTGCGCGAAACCAGGAATGTTCAGGTTGGAGACCGAAAAGCCCGTCAGCCCCGCCTTGGGGCGTGAACCCGTGCCGGTCGCACCTTCGTCGCGGATTTCGCCGCCTGAACCGGTCGCCGCGCCCGCAAACGGCGCAATTGCGGTGGGATGGTTGTGCGTCTCGACCTTCATCAAAGTGTGCGTCAGCTCCGCAGAGAACGCGTAGCTGCCATCCGCGCGCGGATAAAAACGTTCGACATTCGCCCCTTCGATAACCGAACAGTTATCGGAATAGGCGACCACCGTGCCTTGCGGACTGAGTTTATGGGTATTGCGTATCATGCCGAACAGCGACATGTCCTGCACTTTGCCGTCTATCACCCAGTCGGCATTGAAAATCTTGTGGCGGCAATGCTCCGAATTTGCCTGCGCAAACATCATCAGCTCGACATCGGTGGGATTGCGCTTCAACTTCTTGAAGTTTTCGACCAGATACTCGATCTCGTCCGCCGACAGTGCCAAGCCCATCTCGCGGTTGGCCGCTTCGAGTGCCGCGCCGCCCCCTTTCAATACATCCACCACAGCCAGCGGTTGCGGTGCGCCGTGCCGGAAAATTTGTTCTGCCGCACCGGCCAGCGTCGCCAGCACCGATTCGGTCATGCGGTCATGCAGCAACGGCAACACTGCCGCCTGTTGTTGCTGGCTCAAAGCCTTGCCGTTCGTGCTTGCCAGGTAATAAATCACCCCGCGCTCGATGCGCTGCACCCCGGTCAGCCCGCAATGCTGCGCGATGTCGGTAGCCTTGGTTGACCAGGGCGAAATCGTACCCAGGCGCGGCACGACCAGCACACCAAGCCACGCGCTATCCGGTGTTTTTGCCTGTGCGGGTTCACCTGCGGACTCGTCCAGCCCCAGCACCTTATCCAGTAAACCGGCTTGCGCCTTATCCAGCTTTGCCCCCTGCAAGGCGCTGAAATAACAATAGCGCGTATCGGTCAGCGTCATGGCGGGTGCGACGGCGTTAATCGCGGCGCGTAATTTTTCCAAACGGAAGGCGGATAAGGCGGAACTGCCGACAGAGACTTTAAACATGACGGTGAAGGTGTGAATAAAATTCGGGACGCGATTATACTATGCCGCACCACCTAGATATGCAGACCATTTCATGACCCCAGCGATTGCCACTCTCACCCAGCAACAGGTCGTAGACCTGTTGCCACCGCGCCCGCACGACAGCCATAAAGGCATGTTCGGCACCGTCACCGTCATTGGCGGCGCTTCCGGCATGGTCGGCGCGGCCTTGCTGGCGGCGCGCGCGGCGCTCAAGTTAGGCGCGGGTTGCGTGCATGTCGGGCTGCTGACCGAAGCGGCACCGATAGTGGATTTCATTGAACCTGAACTGATGTTGCATTGGCTTAAAGCGCGCAATGAATCTCGCCACTACGATGACACGCAACCTCACGATAAAAGTATTTTAAGTTCAAATGTACTGGTACTCGGCTGCGGCATGGGTCGCAGCCGGACGGCGCAACAAATTTTGCACGATGCGCTAAACTATCCGGCCACGCTGGTACTG
>PEUR01000205.1 GCA_002780675.1 Gallionellales bacterium CG03_land_8_20_14_0_80_55_15
AATGGCCAGCACCGAGAAAATAGACTCGATCCCGCCCGCGCCACCCAGCAAGTGACCCGTCATGGACTTGGTCGAATTGACCACCAGCCGGGAAGCGTGGTCGCCAAAGGCCAGTTTGATCGCGGCGGTCTCGTTCTTGTCGCCCACCGGAGTAGAAGTGCCGTGCGCGTTGACATACTGCACGTCGGAGGCATTCAGCCCGGCATTCTTCAGCGCGTTCTGCATACTGCGTCTTGCGCCGTCGGTATTCGGTGAAGTGATGTGGTAAGCATCGCCGCTCATGCCGTAGCCGCTCAATTCGGCATAAATTTTCGCGCCGCGTGCCTTGGCGTGTTCATATTCTTCCAGCACCATCACGCCCGCGCCTTCGCCGATGATAAAACCATCCCTGTCCTTGTCCCACGGACGACAGGCGGTCGCCGGATCATCGTTGCGCGTGCTGAGTGCGCGCGCGGCAGAAAACCCCCCCACCGCCAGCGCGCTGATGGTCGCTTCAGAACCGCCCGCAACCATCACATCGGCATCACCGTATTCGATCATGCGCGCGGATTCGCCGATACAGTGCGTACCCGTAGAACAGGCAGAAACCATCGCCAGATTCGGCCCTTGCAATCCGTACATGACCGACAGATTGCCGGAAATCATATTGATAATGGTGCCGGGAATAAAAAACGGCGAAATTTTGCGAGGGCCTGCGGCCAGATAATCGTTGTGCGTGTCCTCGATCATCGGCAAGCCGCCTATCCCTGAACCGATATTGACACCGATGCGGGGCGCGTTCTGTTCAGTCACTTCAATGCCGGAATCCTTGAAGGCTTCCATCCCGGCCACCAGGCCAAAATGAATAAACCGTCCCATGCGGCGGGCATCCTTGGCTGGCAGGTATTGTGTCGCGTCAAAATCAGGCACTTCACCCGCGATTTGACAGGCAAACTGACTCGCATCGAAATGAGAAATTTTAACGATCCCCGACTTGCCAGCCACGATATTCGGCCAAGCGGCGGCGATTCCGACACCCACCGGAGAGACCATCCCCAGACCGGTCACAACTACTCTACGTTTAGACAATTTAGCTCCACCGACTTAAACGGGCATGGCAATTTCGCCATCCCTGATTATGAAACTTGGCACGCCCGTCTTGCCCCCGGTCGCGCGTATCCGGCGAGGGCAAAAACGCATGACTGCACAAGGTTGACAGCTATGGGTACAAGACGCGAACCCTAAAAACGAAACTCGCCCAGCACGCTCTCTTCTTAAACTTTACCTGCAAGCAAAAGCGATTGAGCCACTACGCGAGTTTTATATCAACAAAACAGGAAATACTTACTTCTGATGTGCCAGAACGTAATCAATGGCTTGTTGCACGGAAGTGATGTTTTCCGCATCCTCATCAGGGATTTCACATTCAAATTCTTCTTCCAGCGCCATCACCAGTTCAACGGTATCGAGGGAATCGGCACCCAGATCGTTCACGAACGAAGATTCGTTCTTGACTTCGGATTCGTTTACGCCCAGTTGTTCGGAAACGATCTTTTTTACGCGTTGTTCAATAGACATTTAAAACTCCCACCCTGTTATTAGTTGAAAAAACGGAAGCGATTGTATCAAAGATAATGAAAAATCCAAAACACATCCGCAAAATGCAAAATAATTATTGATATTCAATAGCTTATTCACCACGCAAAATACCCATCGGCGGCAGTTTCGCCAGTTTTCGCGTATTCAGCCAGCCCGCAGCCACCACCAGACCCACCCCGCACAATACGCCGACCAGCCAAATCAGGATACCGGGGCGATACGAAATCTCCAGCACATGGACAGCCAAAAGTCTGCCCAGCAAAGTAGCGCCCGCCGCCGCAAACAAGCCACTGAGCGCGCCGATGACTATAAATTCACCCCGATGCAGACGGCGTAGATAAGCGCTGTCCGCGCCCAACGTCCGCATAATTGCGGCTTCCCGGGCACGCTCATCCTGCGTGGCAAGCATCGCAGCATACAGCACCACGCCCCCGCCCAACAGGGTAAACAGGAACACCACGCTGATGGTTTGCGAAATTTGTTCGATGATGCCCCGCACTTCGGCAATCACCGCCGTGGTGTCAATGACCAACAGGTTGGGAAATTGTCGCACCAGCGCATCGCCTGCCAGCAATTTGTCTGGCGGCAAGTAAAAGCTGCTCAGATAGCTGGCCGGATAATCCTCCAGCAACGCGGGCGTGGCGATGACAAAGAAATTCACCTTCATCGAATCCCACTGTACGCGGCGCAGACTGGTGACGCGCCCGACAAAGCGGCTGCCCGCCACGTCAAAAGTCAGTTTATCGCCCAGATGGATGCCCAGCGTGGTGGCGACCCCTTCCTCGACGGATAGCTCTTCGCGCGCGCCAGGCGCGTCATCTCGCGGGAATGGCGAGGAGTTGGAGGGTGGGTTCGCGCCACGCCACCAGCGCCCGCTCACCAGCTCGTTCCACGCCGGCAACTGATCGCTATAGGAAAGATTGAACTCGCGCTCCACCAGCGCCCGCGCCCTCGATTCAGGGTAACTGTCTCCGCTGATGACACGGTCATTGATAGCTGCCAGACGGCCTCTTACCATCGGCAGCAACTGCGGCTGAGGCAATTTTTGCCGCGCAAAAAAATCCAGCACGGCTTGCCGCTGATCCGGTTGGATGCTCACCATAAAACGGTTGGGGGCATCCACCGGCAACTTGCCCTGCCAGCTTGCCAGCAGGTCGGCGCGCACCAGCGTCAACAGCAACAACGCCATGCCGCCAAGACTGAGCGCCACGATTTGCAGCGCCACGCCACGCCCGTGCCGCGCGAGGTTGTTGAAAACCTGCCGCCAGCGCGCGGGGGAAACCCCTGCATAGCGCGCCAGCCCTTGCAGCAGCGCCCTTGCCAGCAAGCCAAACACCAGCAGCCCCGCCAGCAAGCCGCCCAATACCGACAAGCCCAGCTTGAGCGATCCCGCCTGCCACAAAAACAACCCTGCCAACACCAGCGCGGCGAGACCGTAGCCCAGCCAAACGCTGGCTTGCGGCGCACCCAACTCGCGGCGTATCACGCGTAACGGCGACACGCGGCGCAATTGCAACAGCGGCAAAAAGGCAAAGCCCAGCAACAGCGCCATGCCGCTGACTGCCGCCTTGAACGCGGGCAACACGCCGGGCTGCGGCAAACTCGCCACGCGTAACGCGTTGATGCGCTCGACCAGCACCGCCTGTGTCATATAACCCAGCAGCCCGCCTGCCAACACCGCAAGCAGACCAAGTCCTAAAAATTGATACAAAAATAGCCGCAACACCTGCCCCTGCTGCGCGCCCAGACAACGCATCACTGCTGCGCCATCCAGATGACGCAGCACGAAACGCCGCGCCGCAAGCGCCATCGCCGCCCCCGCGAGGATGGCGGCAGTCAGCGCGGCCAGGCCGAGAAAATGTTCGGCGCGTTCCAGCGCGGTGCGGATTTCCGGGCGCGCATCCGTCACGTCTTCCAATTTCTCGTTGCCCGTCAATTTCCCTTGCAGCGCCGCGCGCAGCGCCCGGACTTGCACGGCATCGCCTGCGACCATCAGGCGATAAGAGATGCGGCTGCCTTCCTGTAGCAGACCCGTTGCCGCCAGATCGGCATCATTCATCAACACGCGCGGCGCAAAACTGGCGAAACCGATGGATTGATCCACGTCCTTTACCACGCGCGCCGCAACGATGAAACGCCCCGCACCCAGCCCCACCTCGTCGCCCACCCGCAAATCGAGCTGCCGCATGATGCGCGCATCCGCCCACACCGTGCCACGAGCAACACCCCCCTCCCCTGACGGGGAGGGAGTGACCTCCATCTTGCCGCGCAGCGGATACCCCGCCTCCACCGCCTGAATCTCGGCCAGCAACACCCGCTCTCGGCTGGACACCATGCTGGGGAAAGTACGGCTTCCGACCACACGCAAACCGCGCGTCTCGGCCATCTGGCGATAGTCGGGAGAAAAGGGGCGCGTCGAAGTGATGCGCAAATCTGCCCCGAGCAGCGCGGTCGCCTGCTGCGACAAAGCCTGCCGCACCCGGTCGGCAAATAACCCGACGGTCGCCAGACTGCCCACCGCCAACACCAGCGCCAACAGCAACACGCGCCACTCCCCCGCCCGCCAGTCGCGGCGCAACAGATTGAAGGAAAGCCTGAGAAGATTCATGTTCTATTCACCGGGGTGCGTGAGCTGTTCAAGGTCAGGGCATGGCGGGTTGCAGAAGCGATATTGGGACGAAATAGCGCAAGGAATTCTCACACATTATGGCGTAATGCCCGCTGGTTTGTCGTTCCAGCAGATTTGCTGCCGTATCCATTGCAAGTATCGTGACCGGGCAGGGTAAAAAACGCCCCTGTTGCATCAAGCGTGCCGCCCCAGTTGTTCGACGATAAG
>PEUR01000131.1 GCA_002780675.1 Gallionellales bacterium CG03_land_8_20_14_0_80_55_15
TATCAATTTCCTTGCAAGCACTGCACTCCCCGCAGGGGGTGGCGGTGATGCCAGTCAAACAATTGAGGGATTTGGCAAATATGCTCGCGATGGTGGTCTTTCCTACCCCGCGCGTACCAGTAAAAAGATAGGCGTGATGCAACCGATTCTGTGTCAATGCATTGCTTAGCGCCCTGACCACATGCTCCTGGCCTGCCAGTTGCGCGAAATTTTTAGGACGCCATTTACGTGCGAGTACCGATGTATCTGACAAGTTATGCCACCTTAAACGCGAAATTCGCGCAGCGATTCACTTGCACTTTACCCTGCAGGCGGGGGAGATTTGGAAAGAAAGTGACAAGCATGGAAAATTCGATGACTAAGGACTGCTGTTTTGCCATGCCCGTTAGAAATAATAGGAAAAATGCAGTTGATTCAGATTGATACCTTGGTTGGGCTGTTTGATGCCACCATTGGAGAGATGCTGATAACGGTATCCCAAATCAAATTGCTGGCGCTCACCAAAACGCGCACCAAAACCAATATGGTCACTGAACTGAAACGCGCTGCCGAGCTGACGGCTCGCATAAACGAAGGTCGGAGAAATCAGATGAAAACCAATTGCGCCTTCAAGATAAGGCGCAATAGCGGACGGATTTTTTTGCTGCAAACGAAACACGGGTGTGATGCCCAAGTCGGTGATCGTCTGATTATTACCGACACCACTACGCCCCTTCCATGTTCCCGCAGTTGCTTCCCAGAAACCGGTTACCCACCAATCCCCCTCGGCAAACCACTGTTTATCCCACTTCCAGATTGCACCTACCCGGGCAGTGTCGGTATTGTCGCCATTACCCAACTCTAAAGAAACCCCATCTACCGCCCACACCTTACCACTGAGCAACAGAACACAAAGAAACCAGCCAAACTTCTTTATCATCATTCTCTCCGTGGCATTACATAAGGAGGCGAGCCTTACCCCCGGCACTTACAGTAAGTAGTTGTGGCTGCTTCCTTCCGGACCTGACCAGATTCACTACCCTGCAATGCGGGGAGACCCGCCAATTCGCTACCAACTTTGCCTGCGCAAAGTTTTGAAACTTGTTATTCAACTTGCCCTGCTTGATCAGGCTCGACCTATCTCGGATGCAATGGAATCATGCCAATGCGTTTACACCATTCTGCCGGACCAATATCGTGAATCGAACGTCCTTGTATATCTACGGCGACGGTCACGGGCATATCCTCGACTACAAATTCGTAAATAGCTTCCATACCCAAAGCGGCGAAAGCAACCACTTTGGCACTGCGAATTGCCTTCGACACCAGGTAGGCTGCGCCCCCTACGGCAATCAAATACACCGAAGCGTGTTTCTTGATGGCTTCAATGGCTGACTGGCCTCGCTCTGCCTTTCCAATCATCCCCATCAAACCCGTCTGGGCAAGCATCATTTCAGTGAACTTATCCATGCGCGTGGCAGTTGTCGGACCCGCTGGACCCATCACCTCGTCACGCACCGCATCAACAGGACCGACATAATAAATGAAGCGCCCTGTAAAATCCACGCCATCCGGTAATTTCTCACCCCGAGCCAACAAATCGGCTATCCGCTGATGCGCCGCATCTCGACCTGTCAACAGCTTACCGGAGAGTAACATGGTCTCGCCCGGTTGCCACTGTGAAATTTGCTCCTGCGTGATATTTTCCAGGTTCACACGCCGCGCATCCTCAGCTGGATGCCACTCCACGTCAGGGTACTCCGCCATTCCAGGCGGCGTAAACACGGCAACACCGGATCCATCCAGCGTGAAGTGTACATGCCGGGTCGCCGCACAATTTGGAATGATGGCGATAGGTTTGGAGGCCGCATGGGTGGGGTAATCCAGTATCTTCACATCCATCACAGTCGTCAGTCCACCCAATCCCTGCGCACCAATACCCAAGGCATTCACCTTGTCATACAACTCGATGCGCAATTCCTCGATACGATTCTGTGCGCCGCGCGCCTTTAACTCATGCATATCCATGTGCTGCATCAAGGATTGCTTGGCCAGCAGCACCGCCTTTTCTGCCGTCCCGCCAATACCTATACCCAAAATACCCGGCGGACACCAGCCAGCGCCCATATGTTGCACCTGCCGCAACACCCACTCGACAATATCGTCGCCCGGATTGAGCATCTCCATCACAGCCTTATTCTCCGACCCCCCCCCTTTGGCCGCGATATGAATCTCGACCTTATCGCCCTGAACCAACTCTATATGCACCACGGCGGGGGTATTATCCCCAGTATTTTTGCGCTTGCCGGCTGGGTCAGCAACAATAGAAGCGCGCAGCTTGTTATCCTTGTCGAGATAGGCACGGCGCACGCCTTCATTGACCATCTCGACCACATCCAGCGTTGCATCCCAGCGCACCGCCATGCCAACCTTCACGAACGCCACCACAATCCCGGTATCCTGACAAATCGGACGATGTCCCGCTGCGCACATGCGCGAATTGGTTAAAATCTGTGCCAGAGCATCCTTCGCGGCAGACGACTGCTCGACGCGATAGGCATCGGCTAATGCCTGAATAAAATCTGCCGAGTGGTAATACGAAATGAACTGCAACGCATCTGCAATGCTATCAATGAAATCCTGCTGACGAATAACGGTCATGATGAACCTGGTAGGAGTTAAATAACGCGGAAATTATAACAGCACGACACATCAATATAGGCCACCAAATTGCGCAAAACGTTCAACTCCGTGATAGCCCCCTAGACCCATTCTGTCAAACCGCCATTCACATAACCCTGGAAGCCTTCCACGCCCAACTCTTGCAATAACGGCAGTACGCTTGCATCCTCGACACCTAAGGCAAATACCCGTATATCCAGCGACCGAGTGATATTAACGACTGAAGATATGAAAAACTGATTTTCATGGTTATCCCGCAATTCCCGTATGTACACGGGACTCAACTTGACATAAAGAGGTTTTAAGCATTGCAAATATTCAAAGGCGGAATGGTGCAAACCAAAATTATCCACCGCAAATTGAGCGCCTAGTTTTCGTATATCGGCAACAAAATTTTCAATTCCCGCACGATCTTGAACTAAGCCGAACTCGGTAAACTCGAACACCAGACGCTTCGCGATGGTCGGATTAGCGCTCATGACCGCTCCCAACCAAGCCAGCAACTCGCTGTCGTGAATAGAACTAATGGCAAGGTTGATAGCAACCACGCCCTCTCCGTCGTTTCTTACCATTTGTTCAAAAAGTTGCTTTAATACAGATAAATCGAATGCGGGTGTCAGCTGAAAACGATTGGCCATTGGAATAAAGTGCTCGGCAAGAATCAGTTCACCCTCAGCACTGATCAACCGCCCCACCACTTCGGATTGCATCTTCTGTTTCCCATCAAAATTCATCACAGGCTGAGCGAGCAACATGACTCTATCAGCAGCAATCGCGTCCACAATAAGATGTTTCCAGAATTGAGCACCTTTAACGTGTTCATCCTCCCGGATATCTTCGAGCAAACTGACACCCGTTCCACTCGTCATGGATTGCAGCAATCCCAGATCACACTGCGCCAGCAACGCATTCAGCGTCACTTTCTTGCCAGCAAAAAAAACACCGCCACAGCCTAATGCCACCGCAGGTGCGGTACGATGCTCCTGAATGATTGCTCCCACTGTGGCACACAAAGACTCGCCAAGCCTTCCCGCTTCCTCTCTGCTGATATTAAATACCATCACGGCGAACGTTGCGCCATTGATACGACACCTCAACATGTCCTGTTTCGGCCCAATAACACGCAATCCGTCAGCCACCTCCTTCAATAAAACATCGCCATCCTTATAACCTTTGCTGATGTTAAAGGCGTTAAAGTTGGCAAGTTGCAGCATATACATCACGCCTGAAGTCATATCTGCACCATGTTCAAGCAAGGCATGAACATGCTCTTCAAACCCGCGCCGGTTATCCAGCCCGGTCAATACATCTTTTCTGGACTCATCACGAAAACGTGTTGCCTGTTTAACCTCATGTGCAATGATGGCAAAAAGCTTTGCCGACATTGAATTGATTGTCTTAACCACGCTCAGCAATTCGCGGGCACGCGGCAGCGTCTTGATCTGTTGAAAATCCCGCTCACTGATGGCGTGGGCGACCTGTTCTATATCTTTGAGAGGACGCAAGACCCTGGAAAGAAAGGCATGTATCGCCAGTAAAGAGAGCACATACAACACAATCAAACCGAGCGTGGCCTCGATTGAAGTGCGCCACAATTGCTTGTAGGCAAAATTTGGATGGCTGGTCACGATCACTCGACCCAACTGTTGCCACCCCTTGGTAATCAATGACTCGGCTGACGGCGCATGCATCGGAAAAACCTGCGTAAACCATACTGGCACACTGGCAGGGGCAAGAGCAAGATTCTTTTCTATCAGCTTCTCACCCCGCGTACTCAACACCACGATAGATTGATAA
>PEUR01000186.1 GCA_002780675.1 Gallionellales bacterium CG03_land_8_20_14_0_80_55_15
CAGTTTCTTTATTCTCATGTTTGTTCAGAACAGTCGGCCGTTGATCAGCAGGTGCGCCGCGATGCTGGCGGCGTAGCCCAGCGCAATCACCGGAGTCCATTTCAGGTGCGCCAGGAAGGTGTAGCTGCCGCGCGCTTGTCCCATTAGTGCGACACCTGCCGCTGAACCGATAGACAGCAGAGACCCGCCCACGCCTGCCGTCATCGTCACCAGCAGCCATTGGCCGACGGACATGTCCGGCTGCATGGTCAGCACGGCGAACATGACCGGGATATTGTCCACCACGGCGGAGATCACGCCGATGGCGATGTTGGCATGGGTCGCTCCCCATCCGCCGTAAAGGGCTTGGGAGAGTGCGCTGAGATAGCCGATGAAGCCCAGTCCGCCGACACACATCACCACACCGTAGAAGAAGAACAGGGTATCCCATTCGCTGCGTGCGACTTCGCGGTAGATGTCAAATGTATCGGGATTGCTTGATCCGGTAGCGTCAGTTTGCGTGCGTCGGTTGGGGGTTTTTTTAAGGTAGTAGGCGAAGAATTTAAGTAATGCCAGACCCGTTAACATGCCCATGACGGGGGGGAGTTCCAATACGCTATGAAACCCTACGGCTAACGCGATGGTGAGCATGAACAGGGCGACGATGCTCATTCCGCCGCGTTTGATGGCAACGTGTTCGCCGCCGCTCTGTGGTTTTTCGTTGGGTACAAAAAAATGCATGATGGCTGCGGGTATCAGGAAATTGACTACTGCAGGTATGAACAGGTAGAAAAATGTCCAGAAACCAATGGGGCCATTGCTGGCGATGATGTTTTTCTGCCAGACCATCAGTGTGGTGATGTCGCCAAATGGGCTAAATGCGCCGCCCGCATTGGCGGCGATGACCAGGTTTATGCAGCCAATGACGACGAATTTTTGATTATTTAGACCGACAGCCATGACGACTGCACCCATCAGCAGGGCGGTGGTCAGGTTGTCGGCAAAAGCCGAGATGAAAAAGGCCAGTATGCCCGTTACCCAGAACAGGGCGCGATAGCCGAATTCGCGGCGGATTAACCAAGAGCGCAAGGCCTCAAAGACATTGCGTTCACTCATTGCGTTGATATAAGTCATTGCTACGATGAGAAAAAGCATCAATTCGGCGTATTCCTCCAGATTGTGGCGTAGCGCAATTTCAACGACATGAGGAATGTCGTGCGACTTGTAGTACCACGCGATCACTGCCCAGATGAGGCCAGCTGCCAGCATCACGGGTTTGGATTTGCGCAGGTGTAAGGCTTCTTCGGTCATCACCGCTAGGTAGGCGATGAAAAACAAGGCGATCGAGGTGAAGCCGACCCAGCTACCTGTCAAGTCGAGTGGGGGGGGTATCTCGTTGGCTAGCGCCAAAGCGGGTGACAAAAGCAGGATAACTAGCAGAGTGAAACGGCGCATCGGGCAAACTCCATAATTTTCGCAACAAAATAACACAATAGTGGTTTACCTGTCGTGCCGGGACTTTTTAGGCACAATATCTCGTTGAATATTCACAAATTCTCTTGACGATTCAGCGAATTCCGATATAATCCGCGCCCCTGTGAAGCCGATGGTCGGTTTTTCAGCCTTGCCCCACCGTCTCGCATGACGGGGGGCTTTAATAACCACAAGGAGATGTAATGCGACATTACGAAATCGTGTTTATCGTGCATCCCGATCAAAGCGAGCAAGTGCCCGCAATGGTCGAGCGTTATCGCACATTGATCACATCCAAGGGCGGTCAAATTCACCGTCTGGAAGATTGGGGTCGTCGTCAGTTGGCCTATGCCATTCAAAAAATTCACAAAGCACACTATGTGTTGATGAATATCGAATGCGATCAGGAAACTCTGAATGAATTGGAGCACGCGTTCCGCTTTAATGATGCTGTATTGCGTCATTTGACTGTCAAGACAAAAGTAGCCGTTACTATCCCTTCAGCAATGATGAAGGAAGATAAGACTCGTTCAATGTTGGACGAAGAGGCAGGTCAAGACAAGGAAGAAAGCGCAGAAGCGTAATCATCTGAGCGTATGGGTTGTTATGCAAGTCACGTTATAGCTTTTTTGACGTGGCAAATAACCGCTTAGGCTATACAACGACATTTAAGAAGGAAATATCATGGCTCGTCCAGCAGCTAAAGATGACAAAAAAAAGCGTTTTTCTCGCAATAATCTGTTCAAGCGCCGTAAATTCTGCCGCTTTACAGTCGAGAAAATTGCAGAAGTAGATTACAAAGATGTGAATATCCTCAAGGAATTCATCTCCGAAAATGGCAAGCTGATCCCGGCTCGCATTACCGGTACCAAGACACGCTATCAGCGTCAATTGAGCACTGCCGTAAAGCGCGCGCGTTTCCTGGCTTTGCTGCCCTACACTGATTTGCACTAGGAGTATCGGATATGCAAATAATTTTGATGGAAAAAGTGATAAACCTGGGTCAGTTGGGTGATGTCGTTAATGTTAAGAATGGTTACGCTCGTAACTTCTTGATTCCTCAGGGAAAAGCGAAGCGTGCGACGACAGCGAATCTGGCCGAGTTTGAAGTGCGCCGCGTTGAAATCGAAGCAGCCGAAAAAGCCAAGTTGGCCGACGCGCAAACATGCGGCGAAAAGCTGGCTGGTTTGACTCTGCAAATTACACAAAAAGCGGGTGTGGACGGCAAACTGTTCGGTTCGGTAACGACTGCTGACATTGCGGCTGCACTGGCTGAACAAGGTTTTGCGGTAGACAAGGCGCAAGTGCGTGTTGCTGAAGGTCATCTCAAGACGGTGGGCGATCATCCGGTAAGCGTTGCGTTGCATAGTGACGTTGCGGTAGAGATTACTGTTTCGGTATTAGGCGAACATTAAGGTGGGCTTAGCCCACCCTGCGATATATTCGTAAGGGTAAAACAAAAAAGGACTGGCGACAGTCCTTTTTTGTTTTCATCATTCTCGGGCTGGCAAGGTAGAATGTCCCACATTTTTTATTGATCTGCTTAATTCATGCAAACTTATTCCCATTCAGATACGCAGCTAGACCAGATTAAATTGCCCCCCCACTCGGTGGAAGCCGAGCAATCGGTATTGGGCGGCTTGATGCTGGAATCCTCCGCTCTGGATAAAATCGCCGATCTGATTACCCGGGACGATTTTTATCGTTTTGAGCATAGGCTGATTTACCGGCAGATTGTGCGCATGAGTGAGCTGGCGAAGCCCGTGGATGTAATTACCGTGGCCGAAGGTCTGGAAATTGCCGGGGAACTCGACAAGGTGGGCGGACTGGCTTATCTGGGCAGTCTGGCGCAGAACGTGCCTTCAGCCGCCAATATCCGTCGTTATGGTGAAATCGTCCGCGAGCGTTCCATCATGCGTCAGCTGGTGGAAGTCGGCACCGACATCGCCGACAGTGCCTATAACCCCACGGGACGCGATGCCGCGCAATTGCTCGATGAAGCGGAAGGTAAGGTATTCCAGATTGCCGAGGCAGGCGCGCGCGGCAAGCAGGGTTTTATGTCCATGCCGCCCTTGCTGACCCAGGTGGTGGAACGCATTGAGACGCTCTACGGGCGCGACAATACCAGTGATGTCACCGGTACGCCGACCGGTTATACCGATCTGGACCGCATGACCTCCGGATTGCAACCCGGCGATATGATTGTCGTGGCGGGGCGACCCAGTATGGGAAAAACGGCTTTTTCCATCAACATCGCTGAGAATATTGCGCTGGACAGCAAGTTACCGGTGGCGATTTTCAGTATGGAAATGGGGGCGGCGCAGCTTGCCATGCGCATGTTGGGCTCAGTCGGCAAGTTGAATCAGCATGATTTACGTTCCGGAAAGTTACAGGACGACGACTGGGGACGGCTGACTCATGCGTTGGGCAGGCTCAATGATGCCCCCATTTTTATTGATGAATCAGCCGCCTTGTCTTCGCTGGAATTGCGTGCCCGCGCCCGCCGTTTACATCGCCAGCACGGCAGTCTGGGGCTGATCGTGGTGGATTATTTGCAACTGATGAGTTCCAACGCGGGCAAGGCGAGCGAAAATCGCGCCACCGAAATTTCCGAAATCTCGCGTGCCCTGAAGGGCTTGGCCAAGGAATTGCAGGTTCCTGTGATGGCTCTGTCGCAACTCAATCGTAGTTTGGAACAACGTCCCAACAAGCGCCCGGTGATGTCCGATTTGCGCGAATCCGGTGCGATTGAGCAGGATGCTGATTTGATTTTATTTATTTACCGCGACGAAGTTTACAACTCGGATTCACCCGACAAGGGCAAGGCCGAGATCATCATCGGCAAACAGCGTAACGGCCCGATCGGCAAGGTGGAGTTGGCCTTCCGGGGTGAATACACGCGCTTTGATAATCTGGCATCGAGCGGTTATTAACTTGCCTAGGTGTCTGTCGGACTTAAAGGAAATCTACTGCACTTGTCCTCGGGTGGTGTGGCCGGGGGAATTCG
>PEUR01000170.1 GCA_002780675.1 Gallionellales bacterium CG03_land_8_20_14_0_80_55_15
GACTCGACTGCACGGCATTCAGGTTGGAAATCTGGATGGGATTGACCACCCCCGAAAAACGAATAAATTCATCGCTTTCGTTCAAGGCCACCTGCTTTTCACCGCTCACCAGCAAATTGCCGTTCGCCAGCACTTCAATCACCGTCACGGCTATCGTGCCGGTCAGATCTTCACTCCCCGACCCTGCTGCCGTGCTGGAAGACTTGTTGCTGCTGCTGCTGTTAATTGAAAAAGCCTTCAGCAACAGTTTGGAAAGAGGTCCGACCGTGACGTTGGGGGTAGTGTCGGCAATACTGGCCGCACTGTTCGAGGCACTGCTGGATTTACGGTTACCGGTGGTTTTTTCCACGATATTGATGGTCAGAATATCGCCCACGTTACGCGCGCGCCTGTCCTCGAACAGCGGATGCTGATTGATTCCGACGTGGAATATTGCGCCGTCCGCCGGAGCCACCACCGTCTTGATTTCCGGCTTGGCAGTCATCGGTTGATGAATGCTGGTCGGCGGTTTACTGGCACAGGCCGCCAGCAAAAAACACAAGCCCCAAGCCAGATAACGACTGCCGCCTATCCTCCGTGTATCGTTGTTCATTTTTGCCCCTGGACGCGTTTATTACATCTGCGACAACTTTTGCAGCATCTGATCCGATGTCGTGATGGATTTGGAATTGATCTCGTAGGCGCGTTGCGTCTGGATCATGTTCACCATCTCTTCCACCACGTTGACGTTGGAAGTCTCTACATAATTCTGGTTCAACAAGCCCGCGCCATTGGTTCCCGGCACATTGGTGCCGGGGGTACCGGATGAAGCCGTCTCCTGATACAGGTTTTCGCCCATACTCATCAAACCGGCGGGATTGATGAAACTCGCCAGTTGCAGACTCCCCACCTGGACGGGTGCTACCACCCCAGGCTGCGTGACCGACACCACGCCGTCACGAGCAATCGTCACGCTAATGGCATTGGCAGGCAGCGTAATGGCGGGTTGAATCGGAAAACCGCTCGACGTAACCATCTGACCCTGGCTGTCGCGCTGAAACGAGCCGTCGCGGGTGTATCCGGTGGTGCCATCCGGCATCAGCACCTGAAAAAATCCATCGCCCTGAATCGCCACATCCAGCTGGTTACCGGTCTGTTGCAAATTACCCTGGGTATGTATCCGTTCGGCAGCCACCGGACGCACCCCCGTACCAATCTGCAAACCCGAAGGTATCTGAGTTTGCTGCGATGACTGTGCGCCGGGCTGGCGGATGGTCTGATACAGCAAGTCCTCGAACACCGCCCGCGAACGTTTGAAACCGTTGGTGCTCACATTGGCCAGATTATTGGCGATGGTATCCATCTGCGTTTGCTGCGCATCCAGACCCGTTTTAGAAATCCACAAAGAACGTATCATTTTGTTACCTCTTTTTCGTAAGGGGTAAGCGGTAAGTAGTAAGTGGGCCGTTGAAAGTGAATATCACTCACTACTGGCCACTCACCGCTCACCAGCGACTATCCCGCAATACTCATTATCGAACTGGCCTGTTTGGCATCGTTATCCGCGCTTTGCAGCATTTTCATCTGCATATCGAATTTGCGCGCCAGCGAAATCATGTTCACCATCATTTCCACCGTATTCACATTGCTGCCTTCCAGGTTGCCGGAAACAATTTCAGTCTTGGCATCCGCCTGCGCTACCGAGCCATCCTTGTTGCGAAACAGGCCATCCCCGCCGCGTTCCAAAAGCGCCCTTTCAGGATTGACCAGCTTTAACCGTCCCACCACTGTCACCGTACTGGCTTTAGAACCTGACGGAACGATGGAAATCGTGCCGTCCTTGGCAAAGGTCAGTTGATCGCCCGGCGGAAGGGTGATCGGGCCACCCTCGCCGAGCACTTCCTGCCCGTTACGCGTCTGCAACACGCCGCTTGAACTGATTTGCAAACTACCGTTACGGGTGTAAGCCTCTTTCCCGTCAGCGCCTTGCACAGTAATCCAGCCCGTACCGTTCACCGCCACATCCAGAGGCCGTCCGGTAGGCTGTAACGGCCCCGGCGTAAAGTCCGAACCCGCCGTTGAATCCACCACAAAAGTCCGGGTAGCCAAGCCTTCGCCCACCAGCGGCACAGCGCGGAAGGTATTCAGGGAAGCGCGGAATCCCGGCGTGCTGGTATTAGCCAGATTTTCCGACACCGCCGCCTGCTGTTGCAGTACATGCGACGCTCCCGTCATTGCGGTATAAATCAACCTGTCCATTACATTCTCCTTTTCGCTTGGCGAGCGTCACCGCTCACCCCTTCACTCAGAAACTGGAGCGTCAGCTCCGTAGTTTCGTGGGAATGCCCTTGCGGCATCACCACTACCTCAGGCTGACAATGGTTTGCAATATCTGATCCTGCGCCTTGATGGTCTGCGCATTGGCCTGATAAACCCGCTGTGCGGTAATCATATTCACCAGTTCAGCCGTCAGGTCCACGTTGGAATCCTCCGTCGCAGAAGACTGCAACATCCCCAGACTGCCCGATCCCGGCACGCCCACCAGCGGTCCGCCCGAGACCGAGGTTTCCACCCACTCGTTGTTGCCCACCGGCTGCAAACCCTGCGGGCTGGTGAAGTTAGCCAGCAATATCTGCCCCAGCGCGCGCGATTGACCGTTCGAGTAGCGACCGAGTATCGTGCCATCGGCACTGGTGCTGATCGAGTTCAGCCGTCCCGAGGTATAACCGTCCTGAGTCAGCGTATTGACCCCGAAATTGCCGCCGTATTGGGAGGTTCCGGCGGTCGGCGAACCGAAATCAAAAGTGAGTGCCTGGGTCGGTGAAACGGTGGTAGAAGTCGGAAACAACGCGGCTGAAGTCACTTTCCCGATCGGTACAGTCGCGGGGAAGGTAGATGCCAGTTTGCCCAAAGCGTCAAAACTCAGCGTCGCCAGTTCCGGGGTAGCCGTTCCCGGCACCGCCACGCCGTCCACCGTCAAAAAGGTCTTCCAACTGGCCGAAGGGGCGTTGGTCGTGATGGGGCCGCCCGTGGGTGCCGCCGCCAGAGCGGCAAAAGTCACCGTATTTGTTACGGCATTGATAGCGGAAATGGTCGCGGTCTGCGCAGGTGCGGGAAGTGCAAAAGTCAGGGTATTGCCAACCGCCAAACCGGCGACCGAGCTCACCGTTGCCGTGGTCGTGGTGGCCGAAGTAAAAGTGGGTGGGGTAATCGGCTGACGCTGAAAATACAGCGAACCGACATGGCTGGCACCCAGGCTATCGTAAACCGTCAGCGAAGTTGAACTGTTGTAGGAAGTAGGATCAAGTGCATTAAAAGCGGGAATCAAGGGCACGGCAGCGCGCGAATCCAGATTTGCCCCGACCACGGCATTGAGTGTCTGTTTGGGTGTCAGGTCTGCCGCATTGATTTGCAGCGGCACGGGGGCGGCCGGGAAAATGACCCCGGTTGCATCAGGTAAATATCCTGATACTTTATGTGCTTGATTATTAACAATAAAACCATTCTTGTCTACCTGAAACTGGCCGTTACGAGAATAAGAGATAGCGCCCGCAGCATCGGTCACGCGGAAAAATCCCTGACCACCTATAGCGGTGTCCAACGGGTTGTTGGTGTTGGTGATGTTGCCCTGAGTGAACTGTTGCGCAACTGCCGCAACCTTGGTTCCCGTGCCGATTTGCACCGCCCCCGTCCCCGCCAGCGACACGGCGAACATGTCGGCGAATTGCGCCTGCGACTGCTTGAAGCCCACGGTATTGGCATTCGCGACGTTATTGCCTATGGTATCCAAATGTTTGGATGACGCGTTCAAACCGCTCAAACCTTGTTGAAAACTCATGATTTTCTCCCGACGTTAACGGGCATGGCAACGCTGCCAACCCAAATAATAAAACGTGCCATGCCCGTTTCCCTCTCCCCAACCCTCTCCCGCAAGCGGGCGAGGGGACAATCGAATTGCTGCGCAAATTTCACTTTAGAGAATTTGTTTGACTTCGGTGAGCGTGATGTTGTCTAACTGCCCCACGCTCATGGATACGCCCTGCGCCCCTTGCGTGACGCTGTTCACCAGGCCGAATTGCAAGCTGCTCGCCGCCACGGGGTTGCTGCCCTGCGCCGCATTGACGTTGAAGGTATAGTTGCCCGCAGCCGCCGCTGCCCCCGAATTATCCGTGCCATCCCACTGCCATTTACTGATTCCCGCCGGTTGCGCGCCCAAGTCAATGCTGCGCACCAGCGCGCCCGCCCGGTCATACACCGACACTTGGGCACTATCTGCAGACTGCGCCAATTCAA
>PEUR01000162.1 GCA_002780675.1 Gallionellales bacterium CG03_land_8_20_14_0_80_55_15
GCTGCGCTAAGCAAGAAATCCGAATTTATCTACGGTGGCCTGGCGGGTTATCAGTACAACAAAAACCTGGCTGTTGAAGCTCAGTTCACTGGTCTTGGCAAGGCGACGGACGTGGCTGGCAACACCACTAAAGCCGACGCTTTGAGCCTGGTTGCAGTGGGTATCCTGCCCTTGTCCGACAGCTTTGAATTGTTGGGTAAACTGGGCGTTGCCAGTGCCAAGACCAAGACTGCGGGTCTTACCGCCAGCAACTTTGGCGCGACACGCACGGGCGTGACCTATGGTCTGGGCGCACAGTACAACGTTAACCAGAACCTCGGCCTGCGCTTGGTTTGGGATCGTTACGCCGTTGCCACCAGCACCGCGATGGGTGTTAAAACCAACGCTAACGCCAACGTTGTGAGCATTGGTGCTGTTTACAAGTTCTAAGAAGAGGCTGATTTATTCGATTTTGTCGTTTTTGAAAAGGCAAAAACCTTGTTTAATCAATGCGCTGGATTCCGGCTTGCGCCGGAATGACGAATAAATCAGTGCTTCCCTAATTTCTTGTCACTTAAACAGAAAAGCCGACAGCATCCAGTGTCGGCTTTTTTGTTTTCCGCACATAATTATGCCGTTTCGCCACTCCCGTCTGTTCCCCTGGTCAGTTTGACAAACAGCCGTTTGAAAACTACATTGCAGGCCTTCTCAAGAAATCCTTATTTGCAATGAAACCTATCCTGTCCTGTATCGCGCTGCTTGTCCTGCTTTCTGCTTGTAACAAGGAGGCCGCTATGCCTGCCAGAGAGGCACGCCCCGCGCTGACGCAGTTGGTGGGCGGGCAGGCATTGGCCAGCAGTCCGGTTTACAGCGGCGAGATACATGCCCGCCATGAAACCAATCTGAGTTTTCGAGTCGCTGGCAAGATCGTCGCACGGTGGGTGGATGCGGGCGCACGGGTGAAAGCCGGGCAAGCGCTGGCACGGCTGGATGCCGCCGATGCGGGCTTGCAGGCGAATGCGGCAGAGGCGCAATTTCAACAGGCGGAGGCGGAGGTGAAACGCTTCCGCGAATTGCATCACCAGGGTTTTGTCAGCCAGTCTGCGCTGGATGCAAAGGAAACCGCGTTTAAGGCGGCGGCGGCACAAGCCGGTTTGACGCGCAACCAGTCGGATTACACGACCTTGCGCGCCGACCGCGATGGGGTGGTTGCCGCCGTGCTGGCGGAAGCAGGACAAGTGGTCGTCGCCGGACAAACGGTGCTGCGGCTGGCGCAAACCGGCGAACTCGAGGCAGAAATTGCGCTGCCGGAAGCGCAATTTGCGCAACACAAAGTGGGCGACAAGGCGGAAGTGGTGGTGCTGGCGGGCGACGGTGCGGCCTTGCCGGGCTATTTGCGCGAACTGGCACCCATTAACGATCCGCTCAGCCGCACCTACCCGGCGCGCGTGGCCTTCGCCGCTAAACCCGGACAAGTCGCCCTGGGCATGAGCGCACGGGTGCGCTTCATGAACCCCGGCATGAAACCCGGTTTACAGGCGAAAACGGCGGAATGGTTGATCCCGCTTTCCGCTGTTTACCAGCAGGGCAAGCAAACGGCGGTATGGGTGGTGGCGGCTGATCACAGCGTGAGTTTGCGGCAGGTCCAGGTTGCCGCCTACCGGGATGCCGGGGCGGTCATCACCGGCGGCTTGCATCCGGGCGAGCGCATCGTCAGCGCCGGGGTGCACCGTTTGTCGGAAGGTGAAAAAATCCTTATTATTGAATCGGTTACAAATGGAAGTGGCGCGCGATGAAAGGCCCGAATTTATCTGCCTGGGCGCTGACGCACCAGCAGATGGTGCTGTATCTGATGCTCGTGCTGACGGTCGCCGGGGTGCTTTCCTATTTCAGTCTGGGGCGCGCGGAAGACCCGGATTTCACTTTCAAGGTGATGGCAGTGCGTACGCTTTGGCCGGGGGCTGACGCACAAGAGGTGGAACATGAGCTGACCGAGCGGCTGGAAAAGAAATTGCAGGGCACGCCCTGGGTGGAGACGCTGCGTTCGGCTTCCAAACCCGGCGAATCCATGATTTTTGTGGTACTCAAGGATTACACCCCCAAGACGGAAGTGCCGGAAGCGTGGCGGCAGGTGCGCAAGAAACTGGATGACATCCGCCATACCTTGCCGTCCGGTGTGCAGGGGCCTTTCCCCAACGAGGAATTCGGCGATGTGCAGATCCATATTTTCGCGCTGACCGGCGATGGCTTCGATCTGGCCGCTTTGCGCCGTTATGCGGATCAGATTGCCATTGATCTGAAGCGCGTGCCGGACGTGAAAAGCGTCGAACTGATCGGCGTGCAGGACGAAAAAATTTATCTGGAAGCCTCACCCGTGCGTCTGGCCAGTTTGGGCATCACACCCGCGCAGATCGGTTTGGCACTGCAACAGCAAAACGTGGTGATGCCGGGCGGTTTTGTCGAGACCGCCAGCGACCGCGTGTGGCTGCGCGTGACGGGTAGCTTCGACAGCGTCGAACGGATACGCGATACCGATTTATGGGTGAACGGCAAGCACCTGCGGTTGGGCGACATCGTCCGGGTGACGCGCGGCCTGAGCGACCCGCCCAGCCCCAGGATGCGCGTTGGCGGACAACCCGCCATCGGGTTTGGCGTGGTCATGGACAAGGGCGGCAACGTCATCCATCTGGGCGAAAATCTCGATGCCGCGATGAAAACCATCGCGGCGAATCTGCCCGTCGGCGTGGACGTGCATGTGGTAGCCGACCAGCCGGAAGTGGTCAAACAGTCGGTGACACTGTTCCAGACTTCGCTGTTTGAGGCAATCATGATCGTGCTGGCGGTGTCTTTCCTGAGTCTCGGCTGGCGTACCGGCACGGTGGTGGCCTTGTCCATTCCGCTGGTGCTGGCGATTACCTTCTTTGTGATGAAGATTTTTGGCATAGACTTGCAGCGCATTTCGCTGGGCGCGCTGGTGATCGCCCTGGGGCTGCTGGTGGATGATGCCATCATCGCGGTGGAGATGATGGTGGTCAAAATGGAACAGGGCTGGGATCGCTTCAAGGCGGCGACGTTTGCCTATACCTCGACCGCTTTCCCGATGCTCACCGGCACCCTCGTGACCGCCGCCGCCTTTACCCCAGTGGGCTTTTCCAAGTCCGCCGCCAGCGAATACACTTTTTCGATTTTCGCCGTGGTTTCCATCGCGCTGGGCGTATCCTGGCTGGTGGCGGTGGTGTTTACGCCGTATCTGGGCTACAAATTGCTCGATCCCGCCAAACTCGTCTCACTGGCACAAAAACACGGTGAAGATATTTACAACACGCCGTTCTATCGCCGTTTCAGGGCGACGGTGACCGGGTGTTTGCGCCACCGCTGGAAGGTAATTATCGCCACGGTGCTGCTGTTTGTGCTGTCCATCGTGGCGTTCAACAAGGGGGTGCAGAAGCAGTTTTTCCCATCTTCCAGCCGACTGGAATTGCTGGTGGATTTATGGTTGCCGCAGGGCGCATCGCTTGTGGCCACCGAACACGAAGTCAAACGGGTCGAGCAACTGCTGGCCAAGGATGCCAACGTGAGTAGCTTTACTTGTTACATCGGCAACGGTACGCCGCGTTTCTTTTTGTCGCTGGACGTTAAATTGTTCAGCGACAATTTTGGCCAGTGCGTGATCATGACGCGTGACTTTGCCGCGCGTGAGGACTTGAAACACCGGCTGGAGCATATTTTCACCTCGGCAACGGGCGGCTACAGCCACCTTCATCCCCATGTATCGCGGCTGGAAAACGGCCCGCCGGTCGGCTATCCGGTGCAATTTCGCGTCAGCGGCGCGGATGTCGAGCAGGTGCGCGGCATCGCCGAACAGGTTTCCGCACTGATGCGCGCCAACCCGCATTTGCAGGATGTCAGCTACGACTGGAACGAAAAGGTAAAAAGCGTGCGCGTCGAGGTGGATCAGGACAAGGCGCGCGCGCTGGGGACAAGCAGCCGCGAGGTCGCACAGGCTTTGCAGGGCTGGCTCAACGGCATCGCGCTCACCCAATACCGCGAGGGCGAC
Organism: Gallionellales bacterium CG03_land_8_20_14_0_80_55_15; assembly: GCA_002780675.1. GTDB lineage: Bacteria > Pseudomonadota > Gammaproteobacteria > Burkholderiales > Gallionellaceae > Gallionella. The sequence continues at coordinate 4,037 of PEUR01000162.1, forward strand.
CAGTTGATAGACATCGTGTTTAGAGGGCAAAAAACGTCAGACGGCGAAGCGGCCGGACTGGATCGTTTGCCCGACCTGGATATTGCCCTGGCGAACGGCGCACATGTCCCGCTGGCGCAGGTGGCAAAATTAGTGCCTACGCTGGAAGAAGGCGTGATCTGGCGGCGCAACCGCGTGCCGACGCTGACGGTGCTGGCCGACATGCGTGACAAGACCCAGCCCGCCACCGTATCCGGTCAGTTGAACACACAACTGGAAACGCTGCGCGCCAGGCTGCCCGCCGGGTATCACGTCGAGATGGGCGGCAGTGTCGAGGAAGCGGCCAAGGGCG
>PEUR01000188.1:0-4114 GCA_002780675.1 Gallionellales bacterium CG03_land_8_20_14_0_80_55_15
CAGGTCAATAGTTGTTCTATTGACCAAGAAAGCGGTGAAATATGCGCCGTCCAGGCGAATTTGCAGTAGATTTCCTTCAAGTCCGACAGACTCCTGGGTTTGGAATCAGGACACTTCGTTTCTGGAACTGACCCTGCAACGGTGTTTCCAGTTGGTGGATTCATACTCGCGCCTTATCCACCTGGTTCAATATTTAAAATGAGGTAAGTAATGGTTATGCGCCGCGCGTATTTGATTGGCTGCTGAAGCGGCTGAGTTCGACGAACGGGGCGGGTTGCCAGCCCTCTTTACGGTGTTCGGCGATGACGTTGGTGAAAATGCCACCCCGCACGTAAAATTTAGAAGTGAGACGCATGAAACGGGGCTGGGTTGCCGCCACCAGATCGTCCAGGATCAGGTTGGTCATGTCTTCATGGAAATGCCCCTCTTCGCGGAACGACCACATATAGAGTTTGAGGCTCTTCAGTTCCACGCAGTGTTGGTCGGCGATGTAGTCCAGCTCCAGCGTGGCGAAGTCCGGTTGGCCGGTCTTCGGGCACAGGCAGGTGAATTCGGGGATTTCCATGTGGATGTGGTAATCGCGCAAGGGCTTGGGATTAGGGAAAGTTTCCAGTGTCTTGCCAGGTTGCGTCGTCATTTGGTGGGGTGTCCCGCTTCAGTTAGAATGGCGCGCATTATATCGTTGTGACCGCCAAATTGCGCCTCTCTCAAATCAAGTTAGCCGGATTCAAGTCTTTTGTTGACCCGACGCAGATTCATCTGCCGGGGCAGATTGTCGGTGTCGTAGGCCCTAACGGTTGCGGAAAATCCAATGTCATTGATGCGCTGCGCTGGGTGTTGGGCGAGTCGAAAGCCTCGGCGCTGCGCGGCGAAACCATGCAGGATGTGATTTTTAACGGCTCGGACAAGCGCCGTCCGGTGGCGCGTGCCAGTGTCGAACTGGTGTTCGACAACTCGCAGGGCAATGCCGCCGGACAGTGGTCAAGCTATGCGGAAATCTCCATCAAGCGCGTTTTGCAGCGCAGCGGAGATTCCAGTTATTTAATCAATAATCAAAAGGTTAGGCGTAAGGATATAACCGATATTTTTCTCGGTACGGGGCTGGGCGCACGCGCCTACGCCATCATCGAGCAGGGCATGATCTCGCGCATTATCGAAGCTAAACCCGAAGAATTGCGGGTGTTTCTGGAAGAGGCGGCGGGCGTTTCCAAGTACCGCGACCGCCGCCGCGAGACGGGGCTGCGGCTTGACGACACGCGCGGCAACCTGTTGCGCGTCGCCGACATCCTTCAGGAAATGGACAAGCAACTGCTGCGTTTGGGCGAACAGGCCAAAGTGGCATTGCGCTATCGCGAGCTGGAAGCGCAGCGTAACACGGCACAACATTTGCTCTGGCTGGTGAAAAAACAGGAAGCCTGGGCGCAGCGTGTCCGCTTCACTCAGGCCGGGGATAAGACCCGCACCGAACTAGAGGCGGAAACTGCGCGGTTGCGCGAAATCGAAAACAGGCTGGAAACTGAACGCGGTAGCCACCAGCAGTTATCCGATGCGCTCTTAACCCGCCAGGGCGAGCTATACAGCGCAAATGCCGAAATCGCGCGGCTGGAGCAGCAGATCAAACAGGTTGCGGCGGAACAACAGCGGCTACAGTCGCAAATCGCCAGTGCCTGTCGGCAAATCAGCCAGCAACAGCAGCAGCGCAATAGTGCGACAGAGATGCTGGAAAATTGGCAGCAGCAACAGCAGGGCGCGGCCCTCAAACAGGTTGAAGCGGAGTCGAATGCGGAAATCGAAGGCCAGCATTTGCCGCAGGTCGAAGCGGCGGCGCGCGACGCGCAGCAACACTACCACGGCTTGCAGCGCGAGCAGTTGCAATGGCAGCAGCGGCTGCAATTGGCGGAGTCACAACACGCCAATCTGCAACGCAATATCGGGCAAATCGAATCCCGTCGCTCGCGTTTGTTGCTGGAGCAGGGCAAGCTGCCCCGCCCCGATACCCTGGTGCTGCAACAGGCGCGGGAAGAGCAGGCCGAGCTTGAGATGCTGTATCTGGAACAACAGGAACAACTGGCGCATTGGCAGGAACAGTTGCCGCACACCGACAACGAGCGACACCGCCAGCGCGCCGCCTTGCAACAACAGGAGCGTTTGCTGGCGCAGACCGAGGCGCGTCTGCACGCCTTGCAGCAATTGCAAAATCAACTGGATAACGACAAGCATTTGCAGGGCTGGTTGCAGCAGCACCAATTAGATGGCCTGCCCCGGCTGTGGCAATCCATTACGATGAGTAATGGCTGGGAAGATGCGCTGGAGGCGGTGTTGCGCGAACGGCTGAACGCGTTTGCTTTGCCCGATCTGGCGGACGCGGCAAACTGGGATGCGCCGCCGGGCAGGCTGGCGCTGTTTGCGCCAACTCGTCCTGATTCTGCCACCGAGGTGGAAGGGCAGTTCAATCCCTTGCTCGAACAGGTGCAATGTCGTGACGATCAAGTGTTGCAGGCGTTGCGCGAATGGTTGACCGCTATCTATGCCGTTGCGGACGTGGCGGAGGGCTACGCGCAACGCGGGCAGTTGCCGCCGGGCGGCTGGTTTGTCACGCCCGAAGGGCATTTGATCGGGCGCTACAGTGTGTTGTTTTATGCGCCAGACAGCCAGTTGCATGGTGTGTTGAGCCGACAAAGCGAGATCGTGCGGCTGGAACAGGAATGGGTGGAACAGCAACAGCATGTTGCTGATACGCAGCAGCAGGCCGTTGCCGCCGAGCAGCGTCATCAGGCCATCGAGCTAAAAATCCCGCCGTTACGCGCTGAAGTCAACCGTTTGCAGCAGCGTCAGCACGCGCTGCAAATGCAAATACTCAAATTAAATCAAGAGCATGAACGCAGCACGGAGCGCGCTTTGCAGATTGCGCGCGAGTTGCAGGAAGCGGCGGAATCGCTGGAATTCGAGCAAGAGCAGCAGCAACAAGTGCAGGTGCAGAGGGCCGGCGCACACGAGGCACTTGCCGCGTTCAGCGCTAGGGTGGCAGAGGCGCAAGCTCAGGCGAATGCGCATGACAAGGCGTTGGACGAACAGCGCGGGCGTGCCCAGCAGGCGCAGCACGCCTTGCAGGAAGCGCGTTTTTTCGCGCGGACTTGTGCCGACAAAATCGCCGATTTGCGACACAACCTTGAGCAAATTGTCGCCGGATTGCTGCTGTCCGAGCAGAATCTGGCGCAGTTGCAGGCGGATTTGTCGGCTACAGCCGACCACGATGCTGCGCAACAATTGCAGGATGCGCTGCACCTTAGCCAAGCCCGCGAACAGGCGTTGTCCGAGGCGCGCAACAGTCTGGAGGCGGTCGTATTTAATCGGCAAACCCTGGATCAGGCACGTCTGGTTTGCGAACAGCAACTGCATCAGTTGCGCGATAAACTCAACGAACTGGCACTCAAGGAGCAGGAGGCGCGCCTGTTTTTCGAGCAATGGGCGACGCAGTTGCAGGGCGTGGATGAATGGGCGCTTTTGCCGCTAACAGGCAATGCCAAACCGACCAGTTTGCAAAACGATCTGGATCGTCTGAGTGCGGCAATCGAGGCGCTGGGCGCGGTGAATCTGGCGGCACTGGAAGAGTTGCAAACTGCCACTGAACGCAAGGCATATCTGGACGCTCAGGCGCTGGATTTGCAAGAGGCGATGGCGACGCTGGAAGAGGCGATCCGGCGCATAGACCGCGAGTCGCGCGAGCTGTTGATGGACACCTACAATCAGGTCAATCTGCACTTGGCGGAACTATTTCCGGTGTTGTTCGCGGGCGGCGAAGCGCGCCTGGTGCTGACGGGCGAGGAGATTCTGGATAGCGGCGTGCAGGTGATGGCGCAGCCGCCCGGCAAGAAGAACAGTTCGATTCATCTGCTGTCCGGCGGCGAAAAGGCGCTGACCGCCATCGCGCTGATTTTTTCCCTGTTCCGTCTCAATCCCGCGCCGTTCTGTCTGCTCGACGAAGTGGATGCGCCGCTGGATGACAGCAACACCGAAAGGCTGTGTGCGCTGATCCGCAAGATGGCGCTGCATACCCAGTTCGTGTTCATCAGCCACAACAAGATCGCGATGGAAATGGCGCAACAACTGGTCG
>PEUR01000188.1:4121-4355 GCA_002780675.1 Gallionellales bacterium CG03_land_8_20_14_0_80_55_15
CATGCAGGAGAAGGGGGTTTCCAAGGTGGTGACGGTGGACATCGAGGCGGCGTTGCGGATGCGGGATGAGCTGGTCGTGGCTTAGTTTTTTCAAGTTGGGACGGCAAACATTTTGCGGTATTTTCGAGCTTTCATCCTGGGTGTTTTTGTAGGCCAAATTCTGACGAACGGTAGAAATATTCTGTCATATTGCATCCTCGGTTGTTGAGATTGCGGTTATCATCGCGGACGCAA